>NZ_JABUMQ010000316.1:0-13230 GCF_013336645.1 Myxococcus sp. CA039A
GACCGGGATGGGGTACCGGGTGTGGACCCCATGTGCCATCATCCCGCCGCTCGGGGCGAACAAACATGAACGAACACGACATGTCTCAGCCACGCGTCATCGGCGGGCGATACGTCCTGGAGCGGGTGCTCGGGGGCGGTGGAATGGGCACCGTGTGGGTGGCGAGGGATCCCAAGCTCCAGCGCCTGGTCGCCCTCAAGCTGATGGCGAGCCACTGCGCGCCCACCCCCCACGCGCTGCGCCAGTTCGAATGGGAAGCGCAGGCCATCGCCCGCTTCCAGAGTCCACACGTCATCCAGGTCCATGACTGCGACCTCTCCGGTGACGAGCCCTACATCGTCATGGAGCTGCTGGAAGGCGAGGACCTGGAGGCGCTGCTCAACCGGCGCGGAAGGCTGTCGCTCGCCATGGTGGAGCGGCTGCTCACGCAGGCCTCCCGCGCGCTCACCGCCGCGCACGCCGCGGGCGTCATCCACCGGGACCTCAAGCCCGCCAACCTCTTCCTCTCGCGCAGCACGGCGGGGGAGCTGGTGAAGGTGCTCGACTTCGGGCTCGCCCTGTTGACGCAGGGAGGCGACGCGCAGCCCCATCCGGACGAGGAGATGGCGGGCACGCCGCGCTACATGAGCCCCGAGCAGCTGCGCGGCCTGTCGCCCCGGTTGGACCACCGCTGTGACTTGTGGGCCCTGGCCGTGGTGGCCTACCGCGCGCTCACCGGCCAGCACCCGTTCCCCCTGGAATCGCTGCGGCAGTTGCGGCTGGGCAACGTGCCTCCGGCCCCCGTGCCGCCGTCCACGCTGGTGCCCGGGCTGGGCACGGAGGTCGACGCCTTCTTCGCGCGCGCGCTCGACGTTGAGCCCTCGCGGCGCTACCAGTCCGCGCACGAGCTGTCCTCGGACTTCATCGCGCGGGTGGAGGCGGGGCGTCCGTCACGGCCAGCGAAGGTGCTGGTGGTGGACGACGAGCCGGACGTCGCGGTGCTGATGGAGCAGAGCTTCCGCAAGCAGATCCGCCGCTCCGTGTACCAGTTCCTCTTCGCGTCGGACGGCGAGGAGGCGCTGGAGGAGCTGCGCCAGAATCCCGACACCGAAGTGGTGCTCTGCGACATCAACATGCCGAGGATGGACGGGCTCACCTTCCTGTCCCGCGTGGGCGAGGTCAGCTCTCTGACTCGGGTGGTCATCGTCTCCGCGTACGGAGACATGAGCAACCTGCGCACGGCGATGAACCGGGGGGCCTTCGACTTCATCACCAAGCCCATCGACTTCCCGGACATGGAGGCGACGCTCATCAAGACGCTCAAGCACGTGCGCGAGCTGCGCCGCACGGTGCGCTACACGGAGGAGAACGGCCTCTTGCGCATGTTCGTCCCCGGGGGGGTGCTGGAGCGGATTCCTCCGATGTTGCAGGGCACGGAGGACATGTCGGGCGAGTGGGTGGAGGGCACCGTCGTCTTCATCGACGTGGATGGCTTCACGCCCGTGCTCAGCCAGCAGGCGCCCCCGGAGTCGCTGCGCCGGCTCAACGCCAACTTCGAGGCCATTGTCCCGGAAATCCTCGCGCGCGGTGGCACGGTGGACAAGTTCGTGGGGGACGCTGTGATGGCCGTGTTCCGAGGGCCAGGGCACGTGGACCAGGCGCTGGAGGCGTGTCTGTCCATCCGCCGTCAGCTGGAGACCCTGGCCACTCGCGGCGGCGCGCATGCGCCCTACGCGCATGGTGTCTGCATGGGCCTGGACTCGGGAGACCTCGTCGCCGGGAGCATCGGCGCGAAGGCGTCCGGGCGGCTCGACTACACGGTGCTGGGCGAGGTGGTGAACACCGCCTCGAAGCTCGCGGGCCTGGCCCGGAGAGGGCAGGTGCTCCTCAGCGACAGGACGCGTGAGCGCGCCCGGGAGTCCTTCGTCTACGCGCCGCAGGGAGAGCAGGTGCTGCACGGCGCGACGACGTCGCTCACCGTCTTCGAACTCTTGCGCGGCGAGGGGCCCCGGGACGTGACGCCCGAGGACTCCACGCCGTTCGTCGTGTCGGAGAAGCGTGAGGAGACGCGCGAGCAGGGACTGGCGGCGCTGCCGTCCCGGTAGGGGACGGCGGAGCGCTCAGCTCTGCGTCACTCGCACGGTGGTGTTCATCTCCCGGCCGGTGGCCGGGTCCCTGGCGCGCATGGTGAGGATGCCTTCGATGTTCACATCGAAGGTGATTTCCACCTGCACGCCGCCGGCGCGGGCCTGCTGGATGCCGGAGAAGGTGAACTCGCCGAGCATGTCATTGCGCACCACCATCTCGTGGTCGCCCTGGAAGATGCGCATGGCCAGCTCGGTCTGGTTGTCCATGCTGGTGGTGGCCAGCAGCTGCTTGGCGTTGGGAATGGGCGCGTTGCGCGGGAAGACGACGTGGAAGGCTCCACCGGCCTTCTCCAGGCCAATGGCCATGGGAATCACGTCGAGCAGCTGGATGCGCAGGTTGGTGTCGTCCTGGAGCGAGTGCGCGTAGAGCGCGGCGCCGATGGCGACGGCCTCGTCCGGGTGCACGCCCTTGCTGGGCGGCTTGCCGAAGAACTTGGTCAGCCGGTCCTGGACGACGGGCATGCGCGTCTGCCCACCCACCAGCATCACCTCGTCGATGTCCTTGGTGGACAGCCCCGAATCCACCAGCACCCGCGCCACCATCTGCAGCGTGCGGTCCACGAGGTGGTTGGTGAGCTGCTCCAGCATCTTCCGGGTGAACTTCATCTCGATGTTCAGGGGCTGGCCCTGGGACGTCATCGTGATGAAGGGGATGTTGAACGGCACCTCGTCGCGCGCGGACAGGTCGATCTTGGTGCGCTCGGCCAGGTCCTTGATGCGCTGCATCGCCACCGGGTCCGTGGCCAGGTCGATGCCCGTCTTGGCCGCGAAGTCCTTCAGGACGTGGTGGATGATGGCGTTGTCGAAGTCGATGCCGCCCAGGAAGACGTCGCCGCCGGTGGCCTTCACCTCGAAGACGCGGTCCCGGATTTCGATGATGGAGACGTCGAAGGTGCCGCCGCCCAGGTCGTAGATGACGACCTTCTGCTTCAGGCCCTTGCCCACGCCGTACGCGAGCGCCGCCGCGGTGGGCTCGTTGATGATGCGCACGACGTCCAGGTCGATGAGCTTGCCGGCGTCCTTCACCGACTGGCGCTGCCTGTCATTGAAGTACGCGGGGACCGTCACCACCGCCCGCTTGATGGGCATTTTCAGGTAGTTGGACGCGACCTCTCGAATCTTCCCGAGGATCTTCGCGCTGACTTCCTGGAGGGTGAACTCCTTCTTGCCCACGTCCAGCGTGACTTCGTTCTTCTTGCCGGGGCGCAGGTTGTACGCCACGACCTTCTTCATCGTCTCCACGACGTCGCTGCCGAACGTGCGCCCCACCAATCGCTTGGCACCGTAGACGGTGTTGCGCGGGTTGAGCTGCCACTGGCGCTTGGCCTCGTAGCCGATGAGCTCGTTCCCCTTGTCGTCAATCGCGAAGATGGAGGGGATGGTGTACTCACCGCCCTTGTAGGGGATGAGCTTCACGTTCCCGCTCTCCTCGACGATCGCCGCGCACGAGTTCGTCGTGCCGAGGTCGATGCCGATGATGGGCTCCTTGTGCATCGTGTTTGGACTCCGGGTGGGCACCGAAGAGAAGGTCCGGACCGTATCTCACCCCCGGCCCCCACGCGAGTATGCTTACACCCAGCGCGCCCGCTCGCCTCCGGTCGGCTCCTGGCAAAACCCTGGAACCCCGCACGATGTCGGGCGAAAAGTCCAACCCGGCCACTCTCTTCCCTGGAGGGCAACCGGCTGCCCGAGCCCGTGGGCTGGACGACATGACGGCAAAGGGGCCTGGACTTCCAGCAGGCCGGGCGGAAAGGTCTTGGGGAGGCCAACGGAGGCTGCGGAGCGCCGGGCCCCTGACTAGAGAGAACTGACCCGTACGAGGAGAGCCACCGTGGACGCGAAGGGTTATCTGCAGGAAGTGGGCACGCAGGTGAACGCCGACTTCGTCAAGAACCGTTCGATCCTGTCCTTCGAGGAGTACCTGTCGCTCTTCATCAACGATCCGCGCGCCCAGGCGCGGAACGCGGCGCAGTACCTCCGGGACGTGATGGACCACTTCGGCACGGAGACGGTGCCGCATCCGACGGGGACGATTCGCCGCTTCAAGGTCTTCAACACGGAGGGCAGCGGGCGGGACGGCCGGGTGGCGGGGCAGGAGGAGGTGCAGAACGCCATCTACCGGGTGCTCGGCAACTTCGTGCGCGCCGGCCGCATCAACAAGCTCATCTTCCTGCACGGCCCCAACGGCAGCGCGAAGTCCACGCTGGTCAACGCGCTCAAGGCTGGCATGGAGACGTACTCCTGGCTGCCGCAGGGGGCGCTCTACCGCATCGCCTGGGTGTTCCCCTCGGAGAAGCTCATCAAGGGCTCCATCGGCTTCGGGGAGCGCACGGACGGCAACGGGGAGCTGACGACCTTCGCGCATCTGGACGCGGAGAACATCGACCTGCGCATGCCGTGCGAGCTGCGGGATCATCCGATGTTCGCCATGCCACCGGGTGAGCGGCGCAAGGTGTTGGAGACGGCCCTGAAGAAGAAGGGGCTGGGCACCGGGGACGGGGAGTCGGGGGACTACATCCTGTCCGACTACGTGCGGGACGGAGAGCTGTGCTCCAAGTGCCGCCGCATCTACACGGCGCTGCTCAACTCGTACAACGGCGACTGGCTGAAGGTGATGCGCCACGTCCAGGTGGAGCGCTTCTACGTGTCGCGCCGCTACCAGGTGGCCACGGTGACGGTGGAGCCGCAGATGAGCGTGGACGCCGTCGTCCAGCAGATCACCGCGGACCGCACCCAGCTCAACGTGCCCGCGCCGCTGCACAGCACCGTCCTGTTCGAGCCACACGGGCCGCTCGTCCACGCCAACCGGGGCCTCATCGAGTACGCGGACCTGCTCAAGCGCCCGCTGGAGGCGTTCAAGTACCTGCTGGGGTTCAGCGAGACGAGCGAGGTGCCGCTGGAGCCGTTCGTGCTCCAGCTGGACGAGGTGCTCATCGCGTCGTCCAACGAGAAACACCTGGGCGCCTTCAAGGAGCTGCCGGACTTCGCGTCGTTCAAGGGGCGCATCGAGCTGGTGCGCGTGCCCTACCTGCGCCGCTACCGCACCGAGCAGCAGATCTACGACGCGCAGGTGTCCGCGACGACGGTGGGCAAACACGTGGCGCCCCACGCGACGGAGCTGGCCGCGATGTGGGCCGTGCTCACGCGCCTGAAGAAGCCCATTCCGGACCGCTATCCCAGCGACGTGAAGGAACTCATCGACCACGTCACGCCGGTGGAGAAGCTGCACCTGTACGAGGAGGGCGCGCCGCCGGACCGGCTCAGCCTGGCCAACACCAAGGAGCTGAGGAAGCTGCGCGAGGAGCTGTTCACCGAGTCGGACGCGTACCCCAACTACGAGGGGCGTGTGGGCGCGAGCGCGCGCGAAATCAAGACGGCGCTGTTCAACGCCGCGCAGAACCCCGACTACAAGTGCCTCAACGGGCTGGCGGTGCTCGAGGAGCTGGAGGCCATCTGCAAGGACAAGAGCGTCTACGAGTTCCTGCTCCAGGAAGTGGTGGACGGCTACCACGACCATGAGGAGTTCGTGCGCGTGGCGGAGGCGGAGTACCTGGACCGCGTGGACACCGAGGTGCGCGAGTCCATGGGCCTGGTCTCCGAGGGCCAGTATCGCGAGCTGGTGGAGCGCTACATCCAGGGCGTCAGCCACTGGGTGCGCGGCGAGAAGATGCGCAACCGCATCACCGGCGAGATGGAAAAGCCCGACGAGCAGCGCATGCAGGAGGTGGAAGCCATCGTCATGCCACGCGGAGAAGAGGTCTCCGAGTTCCGCCGCGGGCTCATCTCCTCCATCGGCGCGCACCGGCTGGACAATCCAGACCTGGCGATGGACTACCCGCGCATCTTCCCGGACATGTTCAAGCGCCTGAGGGACCACTACTTCGAAGAGCGCAAGCGGGTGCTGCGCAAGAACAAGGAGAACGTCCTCAAGTACCTCTCCGAGGACCGAAACCAGCTGTCGACGCGCGAGCAGACGCAGGTGCAGGGCACGCTGAAGACGATGGCGGAGCGCTACGGCTACTGCGAGTACTGCGCGAAGGACGCCATCCTGTTCTTGATGAAGAAGCGCTACGCCTGAGGCCGGGCGGGCAGGCGACCGGCCCCTGCAGGGCGCCTGCTTTCCAATGAGGATGGGGCGTGGGGAAGATGGGCGTCGCAAGCGAGTTCGCAGTCTCAGCGCCGTCCTTCATCCCGGAGAGTCGATGACCCGCTTCCTCCTGGGCGCCCCCGTCGCCCTGCTCGCCCTCGCATCGTGTGCCGGTGCGCCCGCGTCTCCCGCCAGCGCTCCCGTGCCACAGGCGCCGCCGGAGGTGGTGCGGGTATCCACGCCGGAGCCGTCGAGGCCGACGCGCAAGGAGATGGTGCGCCGCATCCTCCCTCACAACGTGCGCCTGCAAATCACGGAGGCGGACAAGGTGAGGCGCACGGCCTCCGGCGTGGTGGTGGGCTCCGAGCGGAGCGCGGAGGGCGTGGTCGCGTGGGTCATCACCAATGCGCACGCGGTGGTGATGGACGACCTGAAGGCCCCCACGCTGAACGTGCTGGTGGACCGCCGCGCGGATGTGGAGTCGCACGTGGGCCAGGTGGTGGCGACCGGACAGGTGCCGGACCTGGACCTGGCGCTCGTGAAGGTGCCGGGGCTGGCGTTGCCCGCGGTGGAGTTGGCGGACGAGGCGGAGCTGGAGTTGGGCGAGGACGTCGTCGTGGCGGCGTCGCCCTATGGCCGCGCGCTGTCGCTGTCCGGCGGCATGTTGTCCCAGGTGGAGTGGGACCGGGAGTCCCGGCGTCCGAGGATGGTGAAGACGGACGCGCCCATCGGCTACGGCGCGTCGGGCGGCGGCATCTTCAGCCTGGAGTCGGGCCGGCTGCTGGCCATCGTGGAGGGCTACCGCACGGCGCAGGTGGACTTCGCGGTGCGTGAGGAGAGCTACAGCTTCGACGTGCCCATGCCCGGCGAGACGTTCGCCGCGCCCAGCACCAAGGTGCGACAGTTCCTGCAGGCCAAGGGCTTCGGGCGCTTGTTGGAACGCAGCCTGCCTGGCGAGGGAGGCGTCGCTCACGCCGCCGGGCGCTGAGCCGCCTTTTTGTCGACAGCCGTCCGCTGCGCGCTACATCTGCTCGGGCCAGGAGGCGAGCGGATGTCGGGACGTGTTTCGTGGGATCAGTACTTCATGGACATCGCCAAGCAGGTGGCGACGCGGGCCACGTGTGATCGCAAGCACGTGGGGGCCGTCATCGTCCGTGGACGAACCATCCTGTCCACCGGCTACAACGGCTCCATCCGCGGCCTGCCGCACTGTGACGACGTGGGCCACATGATGGAGAACGGACACTGCGTGGCGACAGTGCACGCGGAGGCGAACGCCATCATCCAGTCCGCCACCAACGGCGTGGCCATTGACGGAGCGACCATCTACACGACCGCCAGCCCCTGCTGGCCGTGCTTCAAGCTGATCGCCAACGCGGGCCTCGTCCGCATCGTCTTCGGCGAGTTCTATCGGGATCCTCGCATCTTCGAGGTGGCCTCCCAGCTCAAGCTGGAGCTCGTTGGCCTGGGTGAGGCCGCGCGCCCTCCCGCGTCCTCGACCTGAAGCGCCTGCTGGAACCCTTCGGGAAGCGTCATCCGGACAACACTCCGGAGCCTGTCCAAGCCATTGACTCCACTCGGGAATTTGCCGTTTCCGGCAAGAATTACCGACCCAGGGTTGACGTTGTGGAACAGGCTCCCTAACTCTTGCCGGCGGTGGGGTGGCGGCGGGAGAGGGAGACGAAAAACCCGAGGAGTTTCCGTTGGTTAGCTCGACGGCTGTGTCCAGTAGCGTGGTGCGTGTCCAGGAAGCGACGGATCCCGTGGTGGGCGCTGCCCGCTATGGCGCCGTGCAGACGCTGATGGACAGCCTGCTGCACGACGTCCGCAACCCGCTCAATGCGATGGCCATCCACCTGGAGGTGCTGTCGGAGAAGCTGAAGGCGGAGACCGGGCAGGTGCCGCCGTCGCAGGAGAAGAACCTCAAGGCGCTGCGCGAGCAGATCCAGCGCGTGGACGGAATCCTGCGGCAGTTCTCCGACTTCATCGTGACCCGGGGCGGCACGGCGGGCGAAGTGGACCTGTCGGACGCGACGACGCGGGCGCTGGGCGTGGTGGCTCACGAGGGACGCAAGCGTCGGGCCACGGTGCAGGTGGCGGTGGAGGCGGGCGTGCTGGTCCGCCTGGCGGACACCTCGGAGCTGGGCTTCTTCGTCATCCAGGCGTTGCTGCGGGGCTTCCGGCGGGCCGAAGGCGGGGGCTCGGTGCGCGTCACGGTGCGAGGGGAAGGCTCGGTGGCGGTGCTGGAGGTGGAGGACACCGGGGGCGACAGCGCTCCGGAGCACGCGGACGTGGTGGCGGCCCTGGGGCTGCGCTGTGCCCAGCTGGGAGTGGACCTCCACGTCCGAGGTGGTTCCTGCCGGCTCATCTTTCCTCGCGCTTGAGGGCTGTACCGGGCGCCAGGCTTCTCCTTCAGAGTCATCCCCCATTCGCGTCACGACGCAGTACCGGAGGTCTTCATCTTGGGTAGCGCACGAATCCTGGCCGTGGACGACGAACGCGACACGTGCGAGGCGCTGGCGGAAATGCTCAGCACCTGGGGGCACAAGGTCGAGACGGCCTTCGACGGGCACGATGCCCTGCGCAAGGCCGGAGAGTTTCGACCGGACGTCGTCCTGTCGGACCTGGCGATGCCGGAGACCGACGGACTGTGGCTGCTGCGCAACCTCAAGGAAGAGCTGCCGGACTGTCCGGTGGTGTTCCTCACGGGCCGCGGCACCATCGACGCGGCGGTGGAGGCCATCCGCGAGGGTGCGTATGACTTCATCGTCAAGCCGCTGGACACCGCGCGCCTCAAGGTCTGCATCGACCGCGCGCTGGAGAAGAAGGAGACGATGCGCGAGGTGCAGACGCTGCGCCGTCGCCTCAAGCAACTGGGCTCTTCCGACCTGATCGCCCAGTCCGCGGGCATGCGCAAGGTCATCGAGCTGGTGGAGAAGGTGGCCCCGTCCAAGGCCAGCGTGTCCATCAGCGGCGAGTCCGGCACGGGCAAGGAGGTGGTGGCGCGCGCCGTCCACAACCTGTCCCTGCGCCGCGACAAGCCCTTCATCGCCATCAACTGCGCGTCCATCCCCGCCACGCTGATCGAATCGGAGATCTTCGGCCACGAGCGCGGCGCCTTCACCGGCGCGGATCAGCGCCGTCCGGGCGTGTTCGAGCTGGCCCACGGCGGCACGCTGTTCCTGGACGAATTGGGAGAGATTCCCATCGACCTGCAGGCCAAGCTGCTCCGCGTGCTGGAAGAGAGCCGCCTGCGCCGGCTGGGTGGCAAGGTGGAACTCGAGGTGGACGTGCGCGTGTTGTGCGCCACCAACCGCGACCTGAAGCAGGAGATCAAGAACGGGCGGTTCCGCGAGGACCTCTACTTCCGGCTCAACGTGTTCCAGATCCACCTGCCGCCCCTGCGCGAGCGCCGCGAGGACGTGCCCATCCTGGTCCAGCACTTCGTGGACAAGTTCCGAGGGGATTCAGCCAAGCGCGTGTCCGGGGTGCACCCGGAGGCCATGGAGGTGCTCAAGAACTACGAGTGGCCGGGCAACATCCGCGAGCTGCGCAACGCGGTGGAGCGCGCGGTGATCCTCTGCGACGGGGAGCTGATCACCCGGGAGCACCTGCCGCCGGACATGGCGGGCAAGGGCCCGGAACGACACACGTTCCGGCTGCCTTTTGGCCTGAGCCTGGACGCGGTGGAGCGCGAGTACATCCTGGGAAGCCTCCAGCGCAATGGCAACAACAAGGCGCGCACGGCGGAGGTGCTCGGGGTGAGCGAGAAGACGCTCTACAACAAGCTCAATCGCTATGCGGCGGAGGCGCGCACTCAGCAAGGCGGGCCCTCGCGTGACAACGGGCCGCTGGGGGGACAGGGAGGCGATGGCCCCCTGAGCGCCCACAACCTGGTCGCTCGCTGACCTGACGGGTAGGAAATCCCCTCCGGATTCCGCGCTGTTGGAGCGGCTCGGAGGGGCGGTCAAGAAGGCCTTGGCAGGAGGTGCCGAGAGGGGCCGACCCTCCGCGAAACCCCGCGTCAATTCTTGACTTTTGACCTCTGGACAAGGGATTCTGTGGTCGACTCCCACCCACAGGGATGGCCCGGCCGTACAGGTCGACGCACCGGGCAAACTCCGACGCCTTCTTCTCGGCAAATCAGGAGTGTGCATCAGAGTGCCGCCGGGGGGGCACAAGGAAGGCCACAACGCAATGAGCGACGCGCGAGTTCTTCACTTCTTCGGCGGCAAGGGCGGGGTCGGTAAGACCACGCTCGCGGCGGCGTACGCGTTGCGGTTGTCGGAGGAGGTCCCGAAGGAGCGGGTGCTGCTCGTTTCGCTGGATCCGGTGCGCTCCCTGTCGGATCTGCTGAAGAAGAAGCTGACCGCGAAGCCCTCGAAGCTGGTGGCGGGCAAGGGTGAGGGTGGCGTCTGGGGCCTGGAGCTGGAGCCGGCCGCGCTGCTCAAGCCGTTCCTGGCGGACTACCTGCCCGCGCTGAAGAAGGCCGCTGGCAAGGGCACCCACTTCTCCGAGGAGGAGCTGGGCTCGCTGTATCAGCAGGCCGTCCCCGGGCTGGAGGAACTGGTCGGGCTCTTCCACGTGGTGTCGCTGCTGGAGGGTGAGGATTTCGACCGGGTGGTCGTGGACTGCTCGCCCACGAGCCACACGCTGCGCCTGTTCGACCTGCCGGTGGGGCTGCGCAAGTTCCTGGGCCTGGTGAAGGCGGGCGGCGACAAGCCGGCGCCGTCCACGGGCAAGGGCAAGAAGGCGGAGGCCGCCGCGGCGGAGCCGACCTACCTGGAAGCGCTGGGGCAGAAGGCGGAGAAGCTGCTGGGGCTCTTGAAGGACCCCGCGCGCACCGCCTTCCACCTGGTGGCGCTGGCCGAGCCGGTTCCCGAGGCGCAGACGCGCATGCTCTTCACCCAGCTGCGCGAGCGCGGGCTGCCGGTGACGGAGATCGTCGTCAACCAGGTGGAGGACCGCGAGGGGTGTCCCGCGTGTCAGGGCCGCCGGGGTCTGCAGGCGCCGCACGTGCGCAAGTTCCAGGCGCTGGACAAGGCCGTGCCGGTCCACCTGCTGGGTCGTCGTGAAGTGGCGCCGCGCGGGCTGGACGGCGTGGGCCTGCTCGCGAAGGCGTGGGCGGGTGGCAAGGAGACGAAGGCGCTGGAGTTCGCCGCCGCGGAGGGCCCTCCGGCCCTGGTGCGCGCGCCGTCCATGCCGCCCATCGCCGCGCCGCCGCTGCCGCCCACGCGGCTCATCTTCTTCGTGGGGCAGGGCGGAGTGGGCAAGAGCTCCTGCGCCGCCGCCGCCGCAGTGACGCTGACGGAGAAGGAGGGGCCGGTGCTCCTCATCTCCACGGATCCGGCGCACTCGCTGTCGGACGTGCTCCAGAGCCGGCTGACGGACACCGAGACGCAGGTGAAGGGCACCAAGGGCCTGTACGCGCGCGAGCTGGACATGGCGGGTTGGTTCAACGCCCTGCGCAAGCGGCTCAAGGAGAAGGCGGAGAAGGCCTTCGAGGGCGCGCCCAAGGCGGGCAACGACGTCCCCGCGGATCTGCTCTACCTGCGCAACCTGCTGGAGTCCGCGCCCCCGGGCATCGACGAGCTGGCGGCGATGAGCGTGCTCACCGACGCGCTGGTGCAGGAGCGCTTCAAGCGCATCGTCGTGGACTCGTCGCCGGTGGTGAACTCCGTGCGCGTGGTGGAGCTGGCGGAGACGGCGAAGACGTGGCTGGGCGCGCTGCACGCCGTGCTCAACAAGCACCGGGCCAAGGGCCTGGGCGAGCTGGCGGACGACATCGCGGGGATGATCAAACACGCGAAGCGCTTCGAGGAGGCGCTGGCGTCTCCCACGGAGGCGCGCTTCGTCGTCGTCACCCGCGGCGAGGAGCTGGCCGCGTCCCGCACCGAGCGCGTGGTGGAGTACCTGAAGGAGAGGAAGCTCCCGGTGGAGCGCATCCTCGTCAACCGCGTGGGCCCCAAGTCCACCTGCGAGAAGTGCGAGAACCGCCGCAAGCTGGAGCTGAACGCGGCGAAGGCCATCGAGAAGAAGCTGGGCCTGCCCGTCACCATGGCACCGGCGCTCGGTCGGCACCCGGCCGGGCTGCGCGAGCTGAAGGCGTTCCGGACGGCGTGGTACGCGCTGTCTCCTCCGGCCGCGAAGATCAAGGCCGCCTGAAGCAGCGAGGTGGGGGCCCCGCCATTGTGCTGGTGGCCTCCCACCTGAAACGCCCGCCGAGGCCCGTTCCCGTCCGCCCCCGCTGAGCACCTTGGCGTCCTCTCACGTGAGGACCAAGCGCTCTTCTCGTGGGGCTTCTGTATGCGTGCGAGCCCCGTCATCCCAAGTGGTGGCTGGTCAGCACTCGGACGCGGGACGTCTCAGGCGTCGCACTCCGAGGGCGCGTCGGTGAACGTTCCGAGTTCGGGGAAGGTGAGTGCTCCTGCCTCCGTCAGCGTGCCCGTGCGGGGTGCCTGTCCCTTGAGGCGCAGCTCCACCTGACGGCCGGTCACCGAATACGTCCCGGACACCTCGCTTCGCTGGGGCTTGCCCTCCGCGTCCACGGAGCGGGTCCAAAGGACGGCCCTGCCCCGGGTGAGGAAGCGCAATCCCCGGGTGCTGCCCAGGACGCCGACGCCCGGGCCGTACCAGGCCACGGTGCGCAGCAGGAAGGGCACGTCCGCCTCGCGCTCCGGGACTCGGCCCAGCAGCCGCTGCCAGCCCAGCGTGTCGCGAATGCCGTCCAGGTCGGCGTCCTGGCGGGCGCGGGCCAGTCGCCGGGCGTCCAGCCTCACCGCCTGGGAGAGGTGCTCGACGATGACGTCCCGATGGGCGCCGTACTCGCACACGCGGCCCTGCTTGCGCAGGACGCCCAGCGTGGCGGCGGCGTTGTAGCGGGGCAGGGCGTACGCCGGGTCTTCCTTGGCGGCGGCCTGGAACTTCTCCAGGGCCTCCGGGTAGCGGCCGGCCCGGTACAGGCGGAAGCCCTCGGTGTTGAGGCCCTTCGCGGAGGGGGGCGCCGGGGTGGCAGGG
>NZ_JABUMQ010000317.1:0-13182 GCF_013336645.1 Myxococcus sp. CA039A
CCCCTCCTCCAGCCTCCAGCCCCGTCAACAGCCCCGCCCGAGCATCCTCCTCGAGCCGCGAGTCCCGCGACTGCCCCAGGTCCTTCGCGCTGTAGCGCGAGCGAATCCGCGTCAGGCGGAAGCGATAGCCCACGGACACCTGCAGCGACCCTCTCAGGGTGCGCCGCGCGTTGAACACGACGCTCGGCAGCGTGCGCTGCTCGAAGCTGTAGTAGCGCAGGCCCCGGAATGAGGGATTGCCAGCGCACACATCCTGCGCGTCCTCCAGTTGCTCCCTGTCGTCACACCGGGCGAAGTCCGGCTCGTAGCCGGCGGCGGCGCCCTGGCCGAAGTAGGGCGAGAACCGCTCGTTGATGAAGCTCAGGTCCAACCCCAACCGCCAGTCCGAGTCGAAGAAGCGCGGCGAATCCATCATCAGCCGATGGGTGGCCACACCCCGCGTCGTCTGGAAGAACTGCGCGATGAGGGAGTGTCGATAAGGCCGGTACGTGCCATCTCCCGCATCCACCAGCAGGAGCCTCGCGCCGTAGCCGAACCCCTCGTCGCTGTTGAAGTTGAGCAGCGGCAGGCCCTGGACGCGCCACCCCGTGCGCGGCGGTGGCACCAGCGCTTCAACGGGAGGCTCGTCTGCCCAGGCCGAAGTCGCCCCCATCAGGACGACCATCACCACGCTCCACGCCAGGCGACACTGCGGCATGCGAAGTCTCCAGGCTCACGTTCGAGCCTGGAGACACCATAGCCTTCCCCGCACAGCGCATGACACTTCGCCCCGCGCGTGGGCCCGCTCTCACTCCATCGGTCTGGACACGGCGCGCGCGGTGGCGGGCTCGGAGAAAGCTCCGCGGCTCTCCGCCAGCTCGCTCACGAGCGCTGGAGGTAGACGCCCGCGGACAACCCCTGCTTGACGTTGCGGCTCACCTCATCGGCGAGCACCTCGTCCTGGCCCGCCTCGAGCGCATCCAGCGTCAGGCGCACCACCTCGGCGGTGCTCGTCTTCGGCGCCGTGACTTTCTCCGCCATGTCGGTGTCCATGTAGCCGACGTGCAGGGCCATCACCTGCGTCTTCTGGGCGCCCAGCTCCTTGCGCAGACCGTTGGTCAGCGCCCAGGCAGCGGCCTTCGAGGCGCTGTAGCTGGCCGAGCCCGGGAAGGCCATCCAGCTGAGCACCGAGAGCACATTGATGATGGCACCCCCGCCGTTCTTCGCCAGCACCGGCGCGAACGCGCTGCTCGTCGCCAGGGGGCCCAGGTAGTTCGTCTCCAGTTCAGCGCGCGCGGCGGACAGCGCGTCCGCCCCCAAGAGGCTCGTGCCCTTCAGGATGCCCGCGTTGTTGATGAGCAGCGTCACGTCACCCGCCTCGCGGACCAGCGCCTCCAACTGCTCGGGGCGGGTGACGTCCAGGCGGACCGGCACCACGCCTGGAATCGTCACACTCGAGGGCTCACGAGCCGCCGCGTACACCTTGCGAGCCCCCCGCTCCAACAAGGCCTTCGCGAAGGCGAGCCCCAACCCGCGATTGGCACCAGTGACCAGGGCGACAGCATTCTTGACCTGCATGACTCGACTCCGGCGTGACGAGGCGGACGGAAAGCTCCGGGCGGCCCCATTGAGGAACGTCAAATGGACGGACAGGCGGGCTCCCGAGAGCCCCTGCCCACCATATGATGACTATAATATGACGAAATTCGAGCTTCATCGAAAAGCGACATGGGTGAAGGACCGGCCCGTCCGGTCGCCGCTCCCCCAGTCGCTCCCCCGCCGACGCCGCCACGGTCCGCGGGCGCTGACGCGTCCGCCCGAAGCCTGACACGTCAGCGATTCCCCAGCGACGACGCCCCGGGACCTCCCAAATCCATTCGCCTGACGCGTCAAGGCCACATCCCCTGCCCCGCATGTCCTTGAAGACAGACACCCAGGACCGGGAAGGACCTTGGTGCACCAATTGCAGCGAACCGGGCCGACGCAAGGCGAATCCCCTCTCCCCCCATGAGGCAGACATGTCGCGAGTCAACCCACCAGCGATGGACACCGGAATGGACGATGGGCTCCAGCTCGACGTGGCCATCATCGGCGCCGGAGTCTCCGGCCTCTATGCGGGCTGGAGACTGCTCGTGGGAGACCTGGCCCCTGAGGGCACCCGCCCCGAGACGGTCCACATCTTCGAGCTGAGCGAGCGCCTGGGTGGACGCATCGAATCCGTCTTCCTCCCTGGCATCTCCCTGGCCGCGGAGATTGGCGGCATGCGCTATCTGCAATCGCATGAGATTGTGAACTCGCTCATCACGAAGGTCTTCGAGCAGGAGGTGACGCCTATCGACTTCCCCCTGGGCGACGACGGCAATCACTACCGCTATCTGCGCGGGCAGCGCTTCAAGGCCAACGAATGGGAGAACGCCCAGGCCGACCGCCGCACGTACAAGACGCGCTACTTCCTACCCGACGCGGTGGTGGGCTTCACCTCGGACCAGCTCTTCAACAAAATCATCTACGACGTGCTCATGGCGGACCCGTGGTTCCGGGAGCGCTATCCGGGCAAGGCCACCTTCACCGCGCCCTATGACTATGCCTTCACCCTGACGGCCCGCGAATGGGATGACGTCAAACCCAACCTGACCTATCACCAATCGGGTCCGTACGACGGCCTGAAGGTCAACGACCTGGGCTTCTGGAACCTCATCAAGGACCAGGTGGGCCAGGAGGCCTACGAGTTCCTGTCCGTCGCCGGCGGGTACTACTCCAACACCATCAACTGGAACGCCGCGGAGGCCTTCCCCTACCTCGTGGGCGACTTCTCCAACGCGGAGGTGAAGTACCAGACGCTGGCGGGCGGCTATGACCAGGTCGGCAATGTCCTCGCGCGGCGCTTCCTGGCGCAGGACCCCAGCGGCAAGCGCGCCCATCTCTGGGGACAGAATGGCCTGCGGCGAATCGACCCGGCGCCGGGCGGCAGCCGTTACAAGTACATCCTCACCGTGGCCAATGCCCAGAGCGGCAAGAGCTGGACGGTGTACGCCAAGGCCGTCGTCCTCGCCATGCCCCGCCGCGCCCTGGAGCTGCTGGAGGTAGACCGCTTCTTCGCCACCCCGGAGGTGAGCGAGCAGGTCCGGAAGAACCTCGACTCGGTCATCTCCGAGCCGTCGTTCAAGCTCCTGATGGGCTTCGAGTCTCCCTGGTGGCACGCGGAGTTCAACGCCCTGGCGGGCGAGTCCATCACCGACCTGCCGATGCGACAGTGCTACTACTTCGGCACCGACCCCTCGAACAGCCACTCCATCCTGCTGGCCAGCTACAACGACATGCGGACCACCCCCTTCTGGTCCGCGCTGATGGCCTCTCCCCAGCGGAACCTGAAGCGTTTCAAGCCCCGGGCCACGCGACTGGCGTCCCCGGAGTCCCTGGCCCAGGTGGAGTCCCTCCAGGCCCCGGCGGTGATGGTCCAGGAGGCCGTCCACCAGCTCCGGGAGCTGCACGGCCCGGAGAACCCCGTCCCTGACCCGTATGTCTCCTACTTCCGTAACTGGACAGAGGACCCCTACGGCGGCGGCTACCATGCGTGGCAGGCCGGGGTGAGCGTGCGCGAGGTGATGCCCTTCATGCGCCGCCCGGACCCCGCGGAGCGCCTGCACATCTGCGGCGAGGCGTACTCGGACCAGCAGGGCTGGGTGGAAGGCGCCTTCTGCGAGGCGGAGAAGATGCTCCAGGCGCACTTCGGGCTCGCGTGGCCCTCCTGGCTGGACAGCCAGTACTACCTCGGCTGGTAAAGCCAGACACCTTCGTCCCTCCAGAACGAAAGCAACGCAAACATGGACTCCTATGACGTGGTGGTCGTGGGCGCGGGCGCCATTGGCCTGTCCGCCGCCTACTGGTGCTCGAAGGCCGGCAAGAAGGTCCTCCTGTTGGACCAGTTCGACTTCGACAACGACTTCTTCTCCTCCAAGGGAGAGTCCCGCTTCTTCCGGGTGATGTACTCCAATCCGCACCTGTCCCTGCTGGCGCAGTCCGCCTATCCGCTCTGGCGGGAGCTGGAGGACGACAGCGGCCTGGACGGCATCCTCAACGACACGTCCCTGCTGTTCTTCGGCCCGCCCAGCGGGGTGAATACGCCCGAGGGCGACCTCAAGGACTCCCAGGCCGTCCTCGAGGAGCAGGGCCTGCCCTTCACCCGCCTCACCGCGGCGGACTTCCCGGAGCGCTACCCCGCGCTCAAGGGGCTGAGTGACGACGTCGTCGGACTGGTGCAGCCCCAGGCGGGCGTCATCGCGGCGGACCGGGCCCTTCAGGCCCTCGCCCAGCTCTGTCGGAAGCAGGGCGTCACCATGATTCCCCGCCGGACGGTCAGCCGCATCCAGGACGCGCCGGGACAGGTCACCGTCACCACCGCGCAAGGGGACTACACCGGCAAGAAGCTCATCCTGGTGCCGTCCGCCTGGACGAACCCGGTGCTCGACAGCCTGAACCTCCAGTTGGAGCTGGAGATCTGGACCATGACGTATGCCTACTTCACGGTGGCCCAATCCCAGTACAACTACCCGCTCTGGTTCTACTTCGGCGCGCCCCAGTTCCCTGGCGATGACCAGACGACCTACTACGGCCTGCCCCCGCTCCTGACGCCCGGGCGCCTCAAGGTGGGCACGGACTTCACCTTCCAGAAGTCCCCGCTGCCGCCCACCTCGCCGCCCCAGGCGGACCCTCGGATGGTGGAGCTGCTCAACAGCTTCATGCGCGCGCACTTCCAGGGGCTTCAATCCCTGGCACAGGACCCCGTGGGCTGCCTCTACACGATGACCCCCGACTTGAACTTCGTCCTGGATGCCCTGCCCGGCCATCCGGACATCCTCCTGTTCACCGGTGACACGGGGCAGGCGTTCAAGTTCACCCCTCTGCTCGGGAAGATTCTCGCCGAGCTCGCGCTGACGGGCGTCACCCAGTTCAACATCCAGCCCTTCTCCATCCAGCGCCCCGGAATCCTGCGGCCCCGCTGAGCCCTCTCACCCCGCCTCAATCAGGAGTGGTCCATGCCGGATACTGAAAATACAGCCAACGTCCTCGTCGTCGTGGATGCGGAGAGCATCTACCAGGCCTACCAGGGGAAGTTCAGCACGGACGCCAACAGGCCCGTGTCCCTGGGCGAGAGCACGCCCTACATCTACATGTTCGTCCGCCAGGACGAGGTGCTCTCCGGACAGGCGACGGATGACCTGGTCATCACCCTCAACACCAACAACAACATCCGCTGGCGCATCACCTCGCTGACCGGGAACACGCGCTTCAGCGTCGCGCTCAGCCAGTGCAACATCCTCCGGGGCGTGGGGCTCATCACCCAGCCCGGCCTCATCGAGCCCACGGTGACGGTGCCCCTCCCGTCGGTGAATGGCTTCCAGGTGACCATCAACCAGACGCAGACCTATACGGACGCCTATTTCCAGGCGACGGCGGTGAACCCCTCGCCGCCCAATGTCTCGTACCAGTTCTCGTTCGTCCTGGCGAACAACGACGGGAACATCCTGAGCTACTTCTCGTGGGATCCGCAGATCTCCATCACCTCATGAAGTCATCGGCGGGCTCGCCGATGGTGTCTGGCTTCTTCTTCCGAAAGGATTGGATGCGATATGGGACAGGATAACGGCTTCATCGATGTGCTCACCGTGGTGGACGTGGACAAGGTCATCGGCAAGTACGGCCCCAACGCGTCGCTCGACAACCCCGGGGTGGCCATCGCGGACTGTGTGTACATGCTCGTCCGGCGGGACTCGGCCGTGGGGGCGGAGGCGATATCCGAGCTGACGGTCGCCGCGAAGACCAACGACAACCTCCGGTGGCGGCTGGCGTCGCTGACGCTCAACACGCGCTACAGCGCCCTGCTCTACAAGATGAATGTCTCCGGAAACGCGCAGTGCATCACCCAGCCCCAGCCCCTGGTGTCCCACATCAAGGTGCCAGTCCCCGAGGTGTCGGGCGGGCAGAGCAGCGGCTTCAACGTGCAGCCCTACGTGGACTTCTTCTTCCAGTCCACCGCGATGCTGCCCACCGCCACGCTCCCCGGCGGGCGGGTGACCTACCAGCTCTATCTCCAGGTGACGGACAACCAGGGCAACAAGGTGGGCACCTACTCGTGGGACCCGTACATCACCATCACGTCATAGGCCGCGCTTCCCATTCACGAGGAGACCCATCATGAGTGACAAGAACCGGCCCTCGGGCCACACCGCGCTGCCTGGGAGCGGCTGTCCATTCCACCGGGGTGCGGGAAACGCGATGCTGTCCAAGACGCCCTCCGGCACCCTGGTGCGCCCCCACGGCGGCGTGGGCACGGCCGTCTCCAACAAGTCCGCGCAGTCGCTGAGCGGAGACAACGGCCCCGTCGTCTCCGACTTCTTCCGCATGTTCCCGGACCTGGGCCCTTCCCTCTTCAACGTGGAGGACCTCCGGGCGCTCACCCTGCCTGGAGGCCCCATGGATGTGGCCAACCAGAGCCCGGGCCTCCCCCAGGACAACCCCACCATCCCCGCGGGCTACACGTTCCTGGGCCAGTTCCTGGACCATGACCTGACGTTCGACGTCTATTCGAACATCAATGGCCGGGACACCCAACCCAACCAGACGCGGGATGCCATCACCCCCACCCTGGACCTGGGCAACATCTATGGCCGGGGGCCCGTGCAGGACGCCTTCCTCTTCGACCAGAAGGACGGCGCCACGCTGCTGTTCGGCCGGCCCGACAATCCGGACGGCGACGTGCTCCGCAACTCACAGGGCACGGCCATCATCGGAGACCCGCGCAATGACGACAACATGTTCGTCGACCAGCTCCACCTGGCCGTCATCAAGTTCCACAATCAGGTGGTCAAGGACCTGTCGAGCCAGTTCTCCGGAGGGGCGCTCTTCACCGAGGCGTCGCAGCGCGTGCGCTGGCATTACCAGTGGATTGTCTACCACGACTTCGTGCGCCGCTTCGTCGGGGATGAGCTGTATGGGAAGCTGGTGGGTCAGGGCCCGCAGTACTTCCCGCCCAACCTCCAGGCGATTCCCATCGAGTTCTCCGCGGCCGCCTACCGCATGGGCCACGCGACGATTCGCGAGTTCTACCAGGTCAATGACAACTACAAGGGCGCGCAGATTTTCGACCTGCACCAGCCCGGGACGTTCCTGAGCCCGGAGAAGCGCGTGGACTGGAAGTACTTCTTCGACACCGACTCCCGCGTCACGCCCCAGGGCGCCAAGCTGTTCGACACGCTGGTGGCGTCGGAGCTGCTTCAGCTGCCCCAGGCCCTCATCCCCGGCTTCGACAATCCCCAATATCAGGGCAAGCCGGATCCGCTCTACCTGTCGCTGCCGGGCCGCAACCTGCTGCGCCAGAATGAGTTCACCCTGCCGGCGGGACAAACGGTCGCCAAGGCGCTGGGGACGACCCAGTACTCCAATTCCCAGTTGGGCTTGCCGACGAACTGGGGGAGCACGCTGGCGCCGCTCTGGTACTACATCCTCAAGGAGGCGAAGCTCGCCAACCAGGGCCGCTTCCTCGGGCCCGTGGGCGGTCGCATCGTGGGCGAGACGTTCTTCAGCGTGCTCATCAACGACCCCCAGTCCTTCCTGCACAACAAGGGCTGGAAGCCCACCTACGGCACGGGCGGCGACTTCACCATCGTGGACCTGCTGCGCATCGCGGACGCGTACAAGTCCTCCTGAGGTTCCCCCGGGCACGACTGTCTCCGGGCCCTGTATCGGGCCCGGAGACGCTCGCGCACCTCGGGGCTACTTGCCCCAGCGGAGCAGCTTCGTGCGGGCCGTCTCGGAGAGCCCCCTCGCGGAGGCTCCCCCAAGCACGACCTCAAAGAGCGCGCTTTTGCCGCGACTCAGTGCGTCTCGACGTAGATCTGATCGAGCGTCGGGCTGAGGCCCTGGTTCTGGACATACAGGCGCGCGCCGGGCCAGGCGCAGTTCAGGCTCGTGGGATAGACCTGATTCGGAGCCAGCAGGATGGAGATGTTGTTGGCGCCGCAGTACGCGTTGAACCGCGTGGAGCGGGTGCTGGACATGTTCCGCACATAGAACGGCGTCGTGCCGAACAGCCAGGTCGAGAAGTCACGCGTCTGACCGCCAGCGATGAACGCGCTCTCCACGGCCTGCGTCGCCTCGCCCATCTCCGGGTTCTGAGCGGCCTCTTCCGGCGTGTATTCCCCGCCGCACCCAACGGCCATCAGAGACACCACTCCCACAACCCCAAACGTATTGAACAGCTTCATGACTTCCCCCTCATTTCGAGTTGCCCCTGTGTTGGGGCCCGCACTCTGTATAAGTACTCTCACGCAGTGTAAATGGTGTATTCATGACACCGCATGGGTCTGATTTGAGGGGATGACTGTCATTGTCCGCGCCGTAACATGAAGAGTTACGGTCGGGTGGCGGGCGACCCGGGCCCGACTCCGAGCCCGGGGCCCTTGCTCACTCCGGTGGTCCCCGCCTTGGAGGTGGCTGGGTTTTCATGCGCTCGTATTCCTCATCCGTGAAGACACGGCTTCGAGTGAGGAAGCGCACGCCCAGGGGCGACTCCAGGCTGAAGCCCGCGCCCCTTCCTGGCACCACGTCCAGCGTCAGGTGCGTGTGCTGCCAGACCTCGAACTGCGCGCCGCCGATGTAGACGGGGCAGCCCTCGACGTCGCCCAGGAAGACATCCCGCTGACCGACACGAAACTCCCCCGCCGGATAACACATGGGAGCGCTGCCATCGCAGCAGCCGCCGGATTGGTGGAACATCAGCGGACCATTCGCGGCACGCAGGGAGCGGATGACGGCGGCGGCCTCGGGCGTCACCGCCACCCGGGCCACCTCCTGCTCCGTCTGCCCACCCGCGCCGGGCCCGGCACGGGTGTCACTCATCAGAAGAACCCCATCGCCTTCGGGCTGTAGCTGACGAGCAGGTTCTTCGTCTGCTGGTAGTGGTCCAGCATCTTCCGGTGCGTCTCGCGGCCGATGCCCGACTGCTTGTAGCCGCCGAACGCCGCGTGCGCCGGGTACAGGTGGTAGCAGTTGGTCCACACGCGGCCCGCCTCGATGGTGCGGCCCGCGCGGTACGCGGTGTTCGTGTCACGCGTCCACACGCCGGCGCCCAGGCCATACAGCGTGTCGTTGGCGATGCGCATCGCGTCGTCGAAGTCCTTGAACGTGGTGACACTCACCACCGGTCCGAAGATCTCCTCCTGGAACACGCGCATCTTGTTGTGGCCCTGGAACACCGTGGGCGCCACGTAGTAGCCGCCCTTGAGGTCGCCCGGCAGGCTCACGCGCTCGCCGCCCATGAGGACCTTGGCGCCCTCCTTCTTGCCGATGTCGATGTAGCCGAGAATCTTCTCGAGCTGATCATTCGACGCCTGCGCGCCCAGCTTCGTCTCCGTGTCCAGCGGGTTGCCCGGGCTGACCTTCTTCACGCGCTCCAGCGCCCGCTCGATGAACTGGCCGTAGATGCCCTCGCCCACCAGCGCGCGCGACGGACACGTGCAGACCTCACCCTGGTTCAGCGCGAACATGGAGAAGCCCTCCATCGCCTTGTCCAGGAAGTCGTCGTCGTGAGCCATGACGTCGTCGAAGAAGATGTTCGGGCTCTTGCCGCCCAATTCCAGCGTCACCGGGATGAGGTTCTCACTCGCGTACTGGAGGATGAGCCGGCCCGTCGTCGTCTCACCGGTGAAGGCGATCTTCGCCACGAGAGGGCTGCTCGCCAGCGGCTTGCCCGCCTCGACTCCAAAGCCGTTGACGATGTTGAGGACACCTTCGGGCAGCAGGTCCTGGATGAGTTCGGCCAGGACGAGGATGCTCGCGGGCGTCTGCTCCGCGGGCTTGAGCACCACGCAGTTGCCCGCCGCCAGAGCCGGCGCCACCTTCCACACCGCCATCAGGATGGGGAAGTTCCACGGGATGATCTGCCCCACCACGCCCAGGGGCTCGTGGAAGTGATACGCGACGGTGTCGTGGTCCAACTCGCCCACCGTGCCTTCCTGCGCGCGGATGCAGCCGGCGAAATAGCGGAAGTGGTCGATGGCCAGCGGCAGGTCCGCCGCGAGCGTCTCGCGGACCGGCTTGCCGTTGTCCCAGGCCTCCGCCACCGCGAGCATCTCCAGATTCTGCTCCATGCGGTCGGCGATCTTCAGCAGGATGTTCGAGCGCGCCGTGGGCGACGTGCGGCCCCACGAGACTCGCGCCGCGTGCGCCGCATCCAGCGCCAGGTCGATGTCCTCCGCGGTGGAGCGAGGAATCTCGCAGAAGACCTGCCCCGTCACGGGCGAGATGTTCTCGAAGTACTGCCCGCGCTTCGGCTCGACCCAGCGACCGCCGATGAAGTTCTGATAGCGGGCCTTGAACTTCACCTTCGAGCCAGGCTGATTGGGGGCGGCGTAGATCATGAACGCTCTCCTTGCGGGTGGGGCTGCGGGTGGAAGCCGTGCCCCCCAGAGCAGCGCGCATGCCACGCCCCGCACCACCGACGTCGCGGCGCGTCGTGTCCCGCGATGCGACACCTCTGTCCGCTCCGCGTGGAGCACCTCGCGACAGTGTCGCGCGCGGGTGTGCCACCGCACGGATGGAATGTTCCGATGAGGACGAGCCACCGTCCCCTCACGGGCCCACGGCGCGCCTACGGAAAGGCTCGCCTCACGAGCGTGGAGGGAGCACCAACCCGAAGCGCTCCACCATCCGGTACAGCGTGCTGCGGGCAATCCCCAGCAGCCGCGCCGCGCGGGCCACGTTCCCACCACTGCGAGACAGCGCGTCGAGAATCGCGTGGGCCTCCAGCTCCCTGAGGCCCGGGGAGGCCACGGGCTCGACGGGTGGCGAGGACACGGGTGGCACGTGCGCGGGTGCTCGCCCCAGCTCGGGCGGAAGCGCGGCCGCGTTCACCACGGGCTCTCCTCCTGCTCGGACCAGGGCCATGCGGAGCACCGTCTTCAGCTCCCGTACGTTGCCCGGCCAGGCGTGCGCCCTCAGGCGAGCCAGCGCCTCGGCGGACAGCGTGCTCGCGGGATGGCCTCCTTCGACGGACAGCCCACTCAACAACGACCGGGCCAGCTCCGGCAGGTCCACCCGCTCTCGCAGCGGCGGCAAGCGAAGGACCGCGCCTTGGAGGCGATAGTAGAGGTCGCTCCGGAAGGTGCCCGCGCTCACGGCCGCTTCGAGGTCCCGACACGTGGCGCCGATGAGTCGGAAGCGCGAGTGCCGCACGCGCGACTCGCCGACACGCGAGTACCCGCCATCCTCCAGCACACGCAACAGCATCACCTGCAGCGCCGCGGGCATCTCCGCGAGCTCATCGAGGAAGAGCGTGCCTCCATCCGCCGCCGCCAGCTTGCCTTCGGCCCCACCCGCGCGAGCCCCCGTGAAGGCTCCCGGCGCATGACCGAACAGCTCGCTCTCCAGCAACGAAGCGGAGAGCGCGCCACAGTTGACGGCGACGAAGGGTCCGGAGGCCACCGCGCTCGCGGAATGCACCGCGCGCGCGAGCAACTCCTTGCCCGTACCCGTCTCCGAGAGCAGCAACACCGGCAGCGTGGTGGGAGCGAAGCGCGCGGCCTCTCGCAGCGTCGCGCGGTGCTCGGGGTCACTCCCCTTCAGCGCGGCCCAGGCCCCTCCATCGGGTCCGCTCTCGGCCACCTCGGGCGGCATCCGCGCCGTGACGCGCGTCGCACGAGGCTCCAGCCGCACCAACACCGCGAGCGCCGAGCCCCCCTCCCCCACCGCTTCCGCGTGGACCCGCCACGTCGCACCCGAGGCCTGATGACGCGCCTCCAGCGCGTGGCCTCTCAACGCCGCGTCCTTCAACGCCCGCCAGGACAAGCCGAGCATCCGAGTCGGCGACACGTCCCCCGGGGATGACTCCAGGCCGAGCAGCGAGCGCGCCGCGCCATTGAGACGCCGCACGCGACCCGGCGGCTCGATGAGCAGCACCGGGCCGTCCTCGCGCGACAGGTGGGCATCCACTCCCCCTCGCGCGGCCGCCGCAACACGCGCCCACGCCACCTCGCGCAGTCGCGCCTCCGCCGAGTGAGCGATGCTCGCCACCGCCACCAGCACCAGCGGGTCCGCGCCACTCGCGGGCCCGGTGACGTCCAGCACGCCGACGACTTCGCCGAACGGGTCTCTCACCGGCGCGGCGTAACAGACCAGCCCATGGTGCCGCTGCGCATAGTGCGCGGGCCCCACCACCGCCACGGCCGAGGACTCCACCAGCGCGGTGCCAATCGCATTGGTGCCTCGCGACACCTCGTCCCAGCAGGCCCCGGCCACCAGTCGCACGTAGTCGGCGTGGTCCCTGAAGTCGCCCCCCGAGCTGCGCGTCGCGAGGATGACGCCCTCCCGGTCCGCCAGCAGCGCCACCCGCCCCGACGGCATGGGCGCGGCGGCGAGCACGTCCAGGATGTCGCGGACCTCGTGCCACACCGGCTCCAGGCGGGCTCGCCGCTCGATGAGCGCGACGCCGGCGACACTGGGCCCCTCGTCGGGCAGGCCCGTGCTCGGAGCGCCAAGCGCGCGTGAGCGTTGCCAGCGGGAGAGTATCGGCGGTGCCTCTGGAACCGAGGCCACGTCCTCGTCGAGCGCGCCGACGAGAAACTGCTCCCACAGGTGCGCGGAGGCGCTGAGCGTGAGCGTTCCCATGGGACTGATTATTCAGCCAGTCCCCACGCTGACGGCAACCCACGGCCTTCCCGAAACGCGACTGCTGAACCAACGCGGTGCGGCGTCCGGGAAGGCCAGGGGCCTACACCTCCGAGCTACTTGTCGGTGGCGTCTTCAATCTTGTCGCCCGCCTCCTCGGCGGCGTCCTCGACCTTGTCGCCCACCTTCTCGGCGGTGTCCTCGGTCTTGTCCGCGGCGCGCTCCGCATCATCCTTCGCGCTCTCACGGGTGTTGCGGTGGCAGCCCACTCCGAACGTCAGGGAACCCACCACCAGGGCCAGCAGCATCTTCGCCTGCACCGTCAGCTCCTCGCGTGACGACGCCCGGGCTTTCGCCCCGGCGTCGCATTTGTGCGCGGGAAACTAGTCACGACGCGCGGACTGCCAAGTGCTCACCGCCGGGCTTCCACTCAGAAAACGCACATGCCATTCGCGCCGCAGGTGCCCTGCAGCCCTTCGCAGACGCAGTTCCAGTCGCCGCCGCAGCGGTAACCCGTGCACTGCGAGCCCGGGCCACCAC
>NZ_JABUMQ010000318.1:0-13132 GCF_013336645.1 Myxococcus sp. CA039A
GTGTATAAGAGACAGAACGTCTCCCCCCGGAAGACGTCGAACGTCACGCCGTCCACCGCCTTCACCGCGCCGCGCGAGCGACCCAGCCAGCCCCCGCGCACGGGGAAGTGGACCTCGACATCCTTCGCCTGGAGGAGCGGCTCGGTGCTCATGGCGCGGGCACCGGATGATGGCAGGCCACAAGCTGCCCGCCCCGCTTGAGTTCGAGCACGGGCGTCACGCGAGCGCATGCCTCCTGGGCCCGCTCGCACCGCTCGCGGAACGCACAGCCCGACGGCAACCGCCCCAGGGCGGGCACCATGCCGGGGATGGCGCGCAGGCGACGCCGAGGCCCGGCTCGTCCCTCCTCCACCTCGCCCCCCAGCGCTGGAAGCGAGCGCAACAGGCCCGCCGTGTAGGGATGGGCGGGCCGGGCGAACAGCTCGCGCACCGGAGCGTGCTCCACCACCTTCCCCGCGTACATCACCACCACCGTGTCGCAGCTCTCCGCGACCACGCCCAGATCATGGGTGATGAGCATCACCGCCATGCCGCGCTCGGCCTGCAGGCGCTTGAGCAGGTCGAGGATCTGCGCCTGGATGGTGACGTCCAACGCGGTGGTGGGCTCGTCCGCGATGAGCAGCGACGGGTCACACGCCAGCGCCATGGCGAGCATCACCCGCTGCCGCATCCCGCCCGACAGTTGATGAGGCCAGGCGTCCACGCGCTCACCCGGCGCGGGGATGCCCACCTGGCGCAGCATCTCCACCGCGCGCTCCCGAGCCTGCGAGCGCGAGGCCCCCAGGTGGAGCCGCACGCCTTCGGAGATCTGCTCCCCCACGGTGAAGACGGGGTTGAGCGAGGTCATCGGCTCCTGGAACACCATGGCCGCATGGCGTCCGCGCACGCGCCGCAGCTCCTCGTCGGAGAGCTTCAGCAAGTCCCTGCCCTGGAAGAACACCTCGCCCGCCGCCACTCGCACGGGAGGTCGGGGCGCCAGCCGCAGCAGGGACAGCGCGGTGAGGCTCTTGCCACAGCCGCTCTCCCCCACCACGCCCAGGGTTCCGCCGGGAGGCACCGCGAAGGACACACCGTCCACCGCGCGCACCGTCCCCTCGTCCCTCGACAGCTCCACGGCGAGCCCTCGGACGTCCAGGAGGGGCCCGTCCCCCGAGGGCGACGCGCCGGGCGTCACTTCTTCGCCAGCTCCTCCAGGAACTCCACCTCCTGGATGATCTCCTTGCGGATGAGCAGGCGGATGAGGCTGGCCACCATGCGCGCGGGCTTCACCTTCTCCGTGTCCAGCACCGCCTCGTCGCCCCGGGACATGCGCTCCAGGTCGTCGAGGATGGCCAGATCATCGTCGGAGAAGTCAGGCGTCGGCGTGAGCGCCAGCGCGGGCTGCGAACCCTTCGCGGCCCCACCGAACATCACCACCGGCACTCGGGGCTTCTCCTCTTCGTCCGCCTCGAAGATGGGCGGAGGAGGCGGCGGTGGCCGAGCGGCCGGCTTCACGCCCAGCAGATCATCCAGCGCATCTCCCCCAGCCCCCGGCCGCAGGGCTTCCGCGGGCGGGGGTGGCGGCGTCCCGGGCCGACGGGCCGAGGGAGCCGCGGCGGCGGCAGGGGGTCTCGCTGCGGGGGGCTTCGGTGTCTCCGGCATCTCCCACTCCAGTGGCGTCCCCGCGGCGACGGGAGGAGGGCCGGAGCCATCCTCTTCGTACAGCGGCTCCGCCTCGACGATGTCCAGCGGCTCTCCCCGCGCCCGGGCCAGCGCGGCGTCCAGGTCGTCCGACGCGACGACGAAGACCCGCACCTGCTTGCGGAGCTGGAAGCGCAGCTCGTCCACCAACGTCAAATCCCCCGGGTCCTCCACGGCGACGTGGATGCGCTCGCTGCGCCCCTCCACTTCCATGCGGAAGAGCAGGACGCGATGCTCCGCCTGGAAGTCCAGGGACACCAGCGAGGCCACCGCCGGGGGAATCTCCTCGGGCAGCTCCACGAAGGGCAGCCCGTGTTGCACCGCCAGCGCCCGAGCCACATGCAGCGGCGCGCACAGCCCCTGCGCCACCAGCGTCTCGCCCAGCCGCAGGTTCCCCGGAGCGCCTCGACGCCCGAGCGCCACCCGCACCTGCTCCTCCGTCACCACCCCCGCCTCGACGAGCAGCTCACCAATCTTCTTGCGCATAAGGCCGGGCTACCGCTTGACCTTCGCGAGGTACTCGTCGCGGGAGAACACACCCTTCTCGATGAGCAGCTCCACCATGGCCTTGAGGGCCGCGACTTCCTTGCGCTGTACCTCTTCCACGCTGCGCAACAGGTCGGCCGGGCTGCCAGTGCCCGCCGTGCTGCGAGGGGCCTCTGGCACCGGCGGCGCGGGACGCGCGACTGGGGGCGCGGGCTTGGGCGCGGAGATGACCGCGGCGGCGGCCGGATCCAGGTCCTTCAGGTTCTTCACCACCGTGCGGCCCTGGGCGTCCACCACCTTGAAGTTGGTGTCCGCGTCCTCCAGCTCCATGTTCTCTTCGTACATGCGGGCGAAGGCCCGAGCGATGGAGGTGCGCCCCGCCACGTTGGGGATGATGCGGCACTTCGTCACGGCCCGAAGCTCGTCCAGCATCCGCATGTTGAGCGGATCCGACATCGCCACCACGAGCGTCTTGCCCTCGTCCCGCAGCTGCAACGGCAGCACGGAGAAGTCGCGGGCCGTCTGCGGCGGAATCTTGGCCTTCACATGCGGGGGAACCATCTGGACCGCGTCCAGGTTCACCGCCGGCATGCCGAGCTGCTTGGACAGCGCCCGCACCAGGATGTCCTCGGAGACGAGGCTCATCCGGACCAGGATTTCGCCGAGCTTGCCGCCCCACTTCGCCTGTTCGGCGAGCGCGGCCTTGAGCTGGCTCTCCTGGAGCACATTCGCCTTGATCAGCAGTTCTCCGAGCTTGATCTGTGCCATGTCGTGGGCGCCACTCTACCCGACTCCAGCCGCTGCGCTTCTTCTTCCGTGCCTGCCCGGTCAGGAACCCGGCACCGGGGGCGCCGGCGACTCGGGGGCACCGGCCGGCAGCTCCCGCCCCGAGTCATCCACCTCCACGACCTTGGCCCCCTCCGGGGGCGTCAGCTCGTAGAGCGTGAGGTCCGGCCGGCCATTGAGTTTGATCTGCTGGTAGCGAAGCTGGAGCTTCGTCCCCGCCTGCTTCGCGATGAGCTCCACCTTGCCCGGGAAGATGAGGTTTCCCCGCTCGAGGAAGTCGTCGAAGGCCAGGTCATAGCCGGGGACGCCATGCACCTGGCTCTTCACCACGCGCAGATACTTTGGGTGAACCTGGAGCACCTGGCGGGCCGTCCCCCGGTGGAGGGTGAGCACGTAGACGCCCTCCTTCGTGTCCAGCTCCAGCGTCATGCGCTCCGGAGGGATGAGGGGCACCTGGCCCAGCATGATGGCCACCAGTTCCTCGCCCGGCAGGACCACGGGCAGGAAGCGCGACACATTCTGCGGGCTCGCCGGCCCCTGGTAGTACGTGTGCGTCTCCGTCTGGTACAGGCCGAAGCGCGTCCCGTCCGCGACGAGGGAGGCGAGGGGCCGGTTGAAGAAATCGAACGTCTCCAGGTGCAGGAGGGCCGGGCGGGTGACGGAAAGGAACATCCCAATGGTGCCACTCTGCTGGGGAGACTCGACACGCAGCTTCGCGTCTCCCTCGAGGGAGACGACGTTGTCCTGGTTCCGCCGGACACGCTGATAGACGACCTCGGCGTCGGTGAGTTGCCCCTCCGGCCCGAACTCGATGCGCTTGGGGCAGGCCGAACAGAGCACTGCCAGGAAGATTGCGGCGGCTGCGCGGTTCATATCTCCTAGTCTGGGCCATGGCGCCCTGCCGGGTCACCCACCAATGAGCCTGAACGACATCCTGCATTACCTCCGCCTCGGCGGAGTCACCCTGGCCCTGCTGCTGCTGGCCTCCGTCGGCGCGCTCGTCGTGGCCGTCGAGCGCATCATCGCCCTCTGGGGGGTGAGCGAGCGCTCCCGCCTCCTGGGCGAGGCGGTCAGCAAGCACCTGCTTCGTGGCGACGTGCCAGCGGCCCGCACCGCCGCCGAGCGCTCCGACTCCGTCGCCGCCGACATCTTCCTCGCGGGGTTCGACCGCTGGGAGCGCACCCGCGGCTCAGGCGGAGCGGGCGTGGAGGCCGCCGTGGAGCGCGAGCGCGCCCAGGTGGGCCTCAAGCTGCGCCGCAACCTCTGGATTCTGGCCACCATCGGCTCGATTACGCCCTTCGTGGGCCTGTTCGGCACCGTGGCCGGCATCATGCGCTCGTTCAAGGACCTGGGCCTGGACGTGGAGGCCGGCGGCACCGGCGGCACCGGCGCGGTGATGACGGGCATCTCCGAGGCCCTGGTCGCCACGGCGGTGGGCATCCTCGTCGCCGTGCAGGCCATGGTCTTCTACAACTACTTCCAGGCCCGCCTGTCGCGCGTGCTGGTGGAGCTGCGGCTGATGGGCGACGAGTTCGCGGAGCTGCTCAAGGAGCGCGCCTCGGGCCTTCCTCCCGAGCCCGCGCCCCGCGTCGATTCACAGCAGCCCCCCACCTCTCCGGCGCGCGTCGACACGCAGCCCGCCTAGTCCCAGGGAACCGAGCGCCATGGCCATGGGCAAGACACCGGGGTCCGGTGACGAAGGCGAAGAAGGTGTCTTCGCCGAAATCAACATCACCCCGCTCACCGACATCTTCCTCGTGCTGCTCATCATCTTCATGGTGACCAGCTCCGTCATCGTCCAGCAGGGGCCCGGAGGAGGCGCCAAGTCGGGCCTCAAGGTGAACCTGCCCAAGGGCGGCGCCGCGGACGTCACCGCGCGCACCACGGACATGTCCGTCGCGGTGCTCGCCGACGGCCGCTTCGTGCTCGCCGGAAACGTCGTCAGCCAGGACGAACTCCAGAAGGCCTTCGACGCCGCCAAGGTGAAGGACCCGGACACCGTCGTCATCGTCCAGGCCGATGAGGGCGTCCCGCACGGCACCGTCGTCCAGGTGATGGAGCTGGCGAAGAAGGCGGGCCTGGGTCAGCTCGCCATCGGCGTGCGCGAGGGCGAGTAGCACCCTTCCCGTCACACGGCCGCCGCTGAAACACGAAGGCCACCTCGGGAGCGAATCCCCAGGTGGCCTCGGTGTTTCTGGAGGGCACCCCTCTGTCAGGGCGCCCCGTCAGACGATGTCGCGACTCAGACGGACGCGAACGCGGCGTCGGTGATCTCCATCGGGGAGGTGTCCTCGAGGGCGATGAGGCGCGCGGCCTGCTCCACGTTGGGCAGCACATTGCGCGCGTAGTACAGGGCGCTGTACTTCTTGCCCTCGTAGAACGCGCGGTCCGGGTGGTCCGCCGACAGCGCGCCCTGCGCCTTGTCCGCGATGAGCGCCGCGTCCAGGAGCAGCCAGCCCACGGCGACCTCGGACATCATGTTGAGGAAGCGGTTGGCGGACAGCGGAATCAGCGGGAACTTGCCGCCGTCCTGCGACCAGCTGAACACCGTCATCGCGCTGGACATGAGGGCCTCCTGGGCGCTCGCCAGCAGCTTCACGGCCTCGCCGTAGACGGCGTGCTCGCGGTGCGCTTCCACGAAGGCGCCCACGTCACCCATGAACTGCTGGAAGTGCATGCCACCGGCCTGCCCCAGCTTGCGGCCCACCAGGTCCATGGCCTGGATGTGGTTGGTGCCCTCGTAGATGGAGAAGATCTTCGAGTCGCGCGTGTACTGCTCCACCGGGTAGTCCTGGATGTAGCCGGCGCCGCCGTACACCTGGATGGCCTGCGCGCAGAGACGGAAGGACTGGTCGGAGCCGTAGGACTTCACCAGCGGGGTGAGCAGCTCCACCTGGCCCTTGTGGTAGGTGGCCGCCTCGTCGTCCTTGCCCGCCAGTTGCCGCGCCTTGTCCAGGTGCATGGCCAGCTTGATGATGAGCGCGCGGATGCCCTCCACGTGGGACTTGATGTCCAGCAGCATGCGGCGGACGTCCGGGTGCTCGATGATGGCGGCGCGCGGCGCGGTGGGGTCCTTCCACTTGGTGAAGTGGGAGCCCTGCTTGCGGTCCTTCGCGTAGTCCACCGCGTTGTAGTAGGCGGCCGACGCCAGCGCGACGCCCTGGATGCCGACGGCGATGCGCGCGCCGTTCATCATCTTGAACATCTGGCTCATGCCGACGTGCTCGACGGTGCCGACGAGCTCGCCCAGACAGCCGTCGCTCTCACCGAAGTTCAGCACACAGGTCGCCGAGCCGTTGATGCCCATCTTGTGCTCGATGGAGCCCACGGACACGTCGTTGGCCTGGCCGGAGCTGCCGTCCTTGTTGATGCGCAGCTTGGGGACGATGAACAGCGACAGGCCCTTGGTGCCGGGCGACGCGCCGTCGATGCGCGCCAGCACCAGGTGGATGACGTTCTGGGCCATGTCGTGGTCACCGCCGGAGATGAAGATCTTCGTCCCGCGGATGTTGTACGTGCCGTCGGCGTTGCGCCGGGCGGTGGACTTCGCCGCGCCCACGTCGGAGCCGGCGTGCGGCTCGGTGAGGCACATGGTGCCGCCCCACGTGCCGTTGAGCATGCGCTCCACGAAGAGGTGCTGCTGCTCCTTCGTCCCGCACTCGGCGATGACTTCCGCCGCGCCGAACGACAGGCCCGGGTACATGTTGAAGGCCGTGTTGGCGCCCGATAGCAGCTCCTCCACCGTCACCTGCAGCATCATCGGCGCGCCCTGGCCACCGTGCTCCGGGCTCACCGCCACCGTCTTGAAGCCCTGCTCGTAGAGTTTCTTCCACGCGTCCTTGAAGCCCGTGGGCGTGAGCACCGAGCCGTTCTCCACCCGACAGCCCTCACGGTCTCCCACGGAGTTGAGGGGCCCGAGCACCTCGCGCGCGAAGCGGTACGTCTCCGACAACACCGCCTTGGCCTCATCCGGACCCCAGGCGTCGTACGGGGCCTGACCGGCCACCTGGCCGAAGCCGAACTGCTCGAACAAAGCGAAGAAAATCTCTCGAAGGTCGGTCTTGTAGGTGTTGATGCCGGCGGACATGGCCACTCCTGCGTGACGGCTCGCTGCCCGCCTTCGGATGGGAAGGCCTCGGGTCAGCGGCGCGAATGAGACACAGGAAGTGTGGCGGCGACTGATTTTTGAGTCAACCCTGAATGACACCCTGCGTTGAGGGGCAGCCCAGGCCGCCCCTCACCGCAGGCCATGAAACCGCTACTTCTTCGCCTTCTTGGGCGAGGGAAGCGTCGCCGTCTTGGCAGCGGGCTTCTCCCGGGGGACGGTCTTCTTGGACGAGGCGCCGGTGCGGCGCTCGTCCGACTCGTCGGCCTCCTCGTCGACGGCCGAGGCCTCGCTCGAGCCTCCGCCCGTGGACGTGGTGGGGGTGGCGGCCAGGCTCTCCCGGGGCACTTCGATGACGATGGGGGACTGGCCGGAGCGCTGCCGGTTCTCGTCCTCCAGGGAGTAGAAGAGCTGAATCTGCGCGCCGCCCTTCATCACCAGCTCACCGCGCTGGTTCTCCGCCCACAGGTCGATGTCCACGAAGTAACGGCCCGCGGTGCCGTGGCGGTTGCTCACCCGGCCCTTGCAGACGACGGTGTCACCCGGCCACACCATCTTGATGAAGCGCACGTTGTAGCGCCGCATCTGCCCGCCCCGGGCCCAATCGCTGATGAGCTGGCCGAGCATGCCCATCACCAGCATGCCTGGGGCATACACGCTCGGCATGCCCACGCTCTTGGCGTAGAGCTCGTCGACGTGCACGGGGTTGTAGTCGCCAGAGGCGCCGGCGTACCGGGACAGCTGGACACGGTCCACCGGGGCCTTGGCCAGCGCCGGCAGCTCGTCTCCGACGCGGATGGACTCGAAGTAGAGCTTGCGCGCGGGCATCACGGGGTCTCCTTGGAGGCGCGGACCACCAACGTCCGGCGGGCTCGGAACACCAGGTTGCCTTCCTCGTCGCGGCCTTCATCCTCGATGACCGCGATGTCCATCTTGCCGGACATGCCCTGTCGTTCGGAGACGTCCGCGACGCGGGTGGAGACGTAGATGCGGTCCCCGGCGAAGATGGGCCGCTCGTAGTCAAAGCCCTGTTCGGCGTGCAGCAGGCTCTTGATGCCCACGCCGAGTAGCTCCCTCAAGTCCGCGGCCGAATGGAAGGACGCGGGAAACGTGGGAGGCGCGATGATGGTGGGATATCCGGAGGCCCGAGCGTACTCCTCGTCGTAGTAGATCGGGTTGTAGTCTCCGATGGCCTCCGCGAAGCGGCGGATGGCACCCTTCTCCACTTCGTTGAGCGTCGGCGGCGAGGCACGGCCGATCGCATTCTTGTCCAGCATTATCCCTCTCCTGACTCTAACGTCCGGCCGGAAGCTCGAGCACCGTGAGGAGCCCTGCTTCGGCGGCCGTCAAGCGTGGCGCGGCATTCACCAGCGCATTCGCGGTGGCCCGGTCGCCTGCCACTCCCCCCGGGATTTCCAACACCAAACGAGGATCCGCATCGATTTCAATGCGGTCCTTCGGGTCGTCAGCCCCCACGGCGATGGTCAGCTCCAGTCGAACCCGCTCCTGCCCGTCCTCCAACCCGACCACCGACTGGAACATGCCCGCCACCCGTCCCTTCTTCACGGCGAACGCACCGCCCGAGATGTCTTCCTCGGCGAACACGGGGGCTACCTCTTCTTCGTAGTCATCACAATCCAACCCCAGGCCCAGTGCCGCGAGTGCCGCCGACTCCACCAGCCCCACGTGGCCGAGCTGCTCACCATCCACCAACTCGAAGAACTCTTCCTCGGTCAGACCCGCGCCGACCTTGCGCTGCAGGGCCTCCCGGCGGGTGCGAGCGTCCACCACCCGCGTCACCGTCGCGCGCCGCACCGGGCCGCACACCTGCCCCGCCGTGGCCACCAGTCTGTCCAGAACGAAACCCGGGTTGACACCCGCTCCGACGATGGAGACCTCGGCGCGCTGAGCGGCGCGGTCCAGCTTGTCCGCCAGCTCCGGGTACTTCAGGTACGGGAAGGCGAGCTCCTCACAGGTGCTCGCGATGGGCAGGCCCAGCTTCAGCGCCGCCAGCAATTGGTCCATCACCGCCGGCAGTCGGGAGCCCGTGGCATGCAACAGCACCGCGCCCTTCCGGCGGCCCACGGCCTTCTCCAGCGAGTCCATCACCTTGACGCGCGGCGCGGGCCCTCCCAGCACGTCGCCCAACGGACGACCGACCAGGGAGGAGTGGGTATCCACGGCCCCAATCAATTCCACTTCCGGGCAGGACAGGGCAGCTCTGGCAATCTCCTGCCCGATGAATCCCAGCCCCATCACCACCACCGGCACCGGCCCTGCTGGGGCTCTAGCCATCGGAGATTGCTCCAGGATTCCAAGGGGTTAGCGTTGAAACGCAGCCTTGCCGCGCACCATAAATCACACCTTGGCGAGCAGGCAAGCATGACTTGGTTCTACCACTCTTGCACAAAGGAAGAACCTCCAAGGATTTCCGGGGCTTGCAGGCGCAAAACCTGCGGGGGGGCCCTGTTTGGGCGCACGGCAAGGCGTGTATAACGAAAGACAGGCCCGCGACCTCCCGGAGACCTCCAACATGGACCGCATCCTCGTGGTGGATGACGACGTGCTCATCCTCGCCGCGCTCTCCCGGATCCTCCAGACGGAAGGCTATGACGTCGTCACCTACAGCGACCCGGCCCTGGCCGCTCGCGAGGTGGGCTTCAGCGTCGTGCTGACGGACTTCATGATGCCGTACCTCAACGGCATCGAACTGCTGGGCGTGCTCCGGGAGAAGAATCCGAAGGCCGTGCGGTTGATGCTGACGGCGGCGGCGGACTTCCGCACCGCGTCCGAGGCCGTCAATCGGGGCGAGGTGTTCCGGCTGCTCGGCAAGCCCTGGTCGCTCAGCGAGCTGACGAGCAGCGTGCGGCAGGCCGTGGAGCACTACCGGCTGGTGGAGGCCAACGAGCGGCTGACGCGCGAGGTGGCGGACAAGAACGCGGAGCTGGTCGCCATCAACCAGGACCTGGAGCGTCGGGTGGTGGAGCGCACCACGGGCCTCCTGGATGGTCTCATCAGCGCGCTGGACTACCGCGACACGGAGACGCAGTGGCACTCGCGTCGCGTGGCGCTCTACTCGCGCCGGCTGGCGGAGGAGGTGGGGCTGGCGGGGGCCGCGCTGGACGTGGTGGAGCAGGGAGCGCTGCTGCACGACATCGGCAAGATTGGCGTGCGCGACTCCATCCTGCTCAAGCCCGGACCGCTGACGCCGGACGAATGGGTGGAGATGCGCAAGCACCCGGAGTTCGGCTACCGGATGATGGGCAAGATGCCCTACCTGCACGAGGCGGCGCTCATCGTCCTCCAGCACCAGGAGCGCTGGGACGGCAAGGGCTACCCCCAGCAGCTCGCCGGCGAGGACATCTGCATCGGCGCGCGCATCTTCTGCATCGCCGACACCGTGGACGCGATTACGTCGGACCGCCCCTATCGCAAGGGCCGGCCCATGAGCGTGGCCCGGGACGAGATTCGCCGCTGCTCGGGCACGCAGTTCGACCCGAACCTCGCGGACGCCTTCCTGCGCATCCCGGAGACGGAGTGGCAGCGCATCCGCAACCAGGTGGAGGCGCTGGAGGAAGAAGAGAGCCAGCGCTGGCGAAGCCACCCGCTGGGCCCCCAGGCACCGCTGACGCGCGCCAGCGGCGCCTGAAGCCACCTCACGGGGTGAGCGTCACCGCGCTGACCTCGCGGATGACGTCGCCTTCCAGCAGCGCATCCACCACGTCCAGACCCGACACCACCTCACCGAAGGCCGTGTAGCGGCCATCCAGGTGCGGCTGCGGCGCGTGCGTGAAGAAGAACTGGCTGCCTCCGGTGTCCTTGCCTGACAGCGCCATGCCGAGCACCCCGCGCAGATACGGCCGCCGGGTCATCTCGCAGCGGATGGAGTGGCCCGGGCCGCCCTCCCCGTCCCCACGCGGGTCTCCACCCTGCGCGACGAAGTCCGGCACCACGCGGTGGAAGGTGATGCCGTTGAAGTAGCCCTTGCGCGCCAGGGCAAACAGGTTGCCGGAGGTGAGCGGCGCCTCGTCCGCGTCGAGCCGCACGGTGATGTCGCCCTTGTCCGTGCGCAACACGAGCGCGGCGTCCCTGGGCGCGGGCTCCGGGCGGAAGGCGTAGGGAGGAAGCTCCACGCGCTCGGAGCGCACGGGCTGGCCGGTGAGCTGGGTGAGGGCCTCGGCGGCCACGCGGCGCACGTTGGCGTGCGGCAGCGTCAACCACTGCTTCATGCGCGCCTCGGTGCCCGGAATCTGGAGCGCGACGAGCGCACCGCCCACGGGGTCCGCGAGGTCCGGCTCGGAGGGCACGCGGTCGGCCAGCGCCTCCAGGTCCGGATGGGCCCCTGGAGCCTTCAGCTTGCCCAGCGTCGCGGCCGCGGCGCCCGCCACCACCAGGTCCTCGCTCCGCAGAAGCGAGCCCACCGCCGTCGCCGTCCGGAGCACCGGGCGCTCCGCGAGGACCTCCATCGCCGTGAGCCGCACGCGCGCCGACGGGTGGCGCAGGTAGCCCACCGCGAAGTCGGCGGGCGTCTTCTTCGGGGAGAGCGCGGCCTCACGCAGGCCCAGGGCCAGTCGGCGCTCGTCGGACACCCGGCCGAAGCCACAGTTCATCGTGTCCGCCACCATGCCGCGCTGACGGTCCAACGCCGCCGCCAGCCGGCAGTCGAGCCAGCCCAGGTCCGCGCGAGCCACCTCCGACGCCGCGCCTCGCTCCGCGTCCGCCAGCGCCAGCCGGAGCGACACGAGCAACGGCGCGCCGAACTCCGGCAGCCCCTGCTGCGCCAGGGCCAGCAGCGGGTGACCGTCCGCGGAACGCGCCAGCGTCTCCACGCGCGGCGCCGCGCCCGTGGGCATCGGCGTCTCCATGCCCCGCGCCACGCGCTTCGCTCGAGGCGCCAGGGCCTCCAGGGCCTCCAGCGGCGCGCAAGGCCCACCACACGTGGCCGCGAGCTTCGCGAGCGAACGCGCCGCCTCCGAGGCCACGCGAGGCACCGTGTCGTCCAGCAACCGGCCCAGCACCACCGCGTCCTCCGGGCCGCCCACATCGCCGAAGGCCTTCACACACAGGCCACGCACGTCCGCGTCCTCATCCGACAGACACGCGCGCAGCGTCGGCAGGCTCTCCGCGCGCTTCGCCGTGGCCAGGAGATACGCGCCGCCATACCGGGCCGCCACCGGCCGCCCCGCCGCCATCAACGCCTGCGCGGGAGCCAGGGGCACGTCCTTCACCACCGCGGCACCTCCACGTCGCGCCGCCACGCCCAGCGACAGCGCCGCCCGTCCGGCCGTCTCGACGTCGTCGCCCTGGAGCCGCTGGACGAGGCGCGCCAGCGTGTCCGTCGTCGCCAGACGCCCCAGCGAGTCGAGCTGGGCGGCACGCACCGCCGCGTCGCGCTCCTCCTCCTCGGCCACCAGCAACGGCGTCGCCAGGCTCGCCCGCTCGGCCTCCGTGAGCGGCTCCCAGGAGAGCGCCAGCTCGCCCACCGCGAAGGCGGCCTCACCTCGCACCAGGGCTTCGGAGTCCTTCAGTCCGGCGACCACGGCGCCCAGCGTGGCCACATCCTGGATGCGGGCCAACGCGCGCAGGGCCCGCGCCCGCACGCGAGGATCCGGAGCGCCCGTGACGAGCGCCACCAGCTGTCCGTCGCCCAGTGAGCGCCGGTCTTCCCAGTCCCGGATTCGAGCCATCACCTCCGCGTCGGGAGGGTCCACATCAGGGCCCGGCACGGAGCGGACACACCCGGAGACGAGGACGAGGAGGGCCAGACAGACGCTTGGGAGTCGGACGGGGCTCGGGCGGCTCATGCGCTGGGGCCTAGGCCAATTCCCCGCGAAAATCCAGGGGTTAGGCCGCATGCCGTTTGACACACCCGGCCCCGGGCTCCGAAGATGGGTGTTCGCATCTCTCAGCAGGAGCGCTGGTCCTGAACTGCCCTGGCTGCGGCTCGAAGGTAGCCGCGAACGCATCCATCTGTTCTGTTTGCGATTACATCATCGACACCTCGTTCCTCTCCGCGGAGCCGCCTTCCGACAACGACGAGGAATCCACGGGCGCGAGCGAAGACCCTCGCCCCGC
>NZ_JABUMQ010000319.1:0-13063 GCF_013336645.1 Myxococcus sp. CA039A
GGGCAGCCACCCCGCCCCGAGCATCAGCCGACTGGACACACACGGCCCCCGGAGCATCACCGCGCAGCTCGCCCCCTGCTCCACCATGTCCCGCATGGCCACGCGCAAGAGGCGCTTCTGCTCCGCGCGCGGCACCGACGCGTGGAAGGCGAGCAGGTCCACCAGGGCGATGGTCAGCGGGCCCCGGGCATTCATCTGAAGCGTGTAGAAGTTGACCAATCCTCGCACGGCGCCGTCGCGTTCCAGGACGAGGGTGCGCGGCACGTCCCGGTACTGGAGCTGATGCGCGAGCCGCTCGGGCGTATAGGCGTATCCCAGGCTCACCGACTCCATCATCCGTTCCACCAGCGCCATGCACGCAGGCAGGTCCTCCGGACGATAGGGCCGGATGCCCTCCATTGTGTCCACGGACGGAGCGCTCCCGCGCAGCCACGGCCGCGCGAGCGTGAAGAGCGCGCGCTCGGCCGCCGTCTTGGACCAGCGCGCCACCGCCGCCGCGTCGAAGACGTGAAGCCACATGCCCAGCGTGTCGAAGGCCCGCAGGCCAGGAGTCTTCCTCCAGAAGCGCTCCGCCACACTGCCATCCTCCATACAGCCCAGCATGAGCAAGGCGCCGCGCTCGCGCTGACGCGAGGACATTGTCTCCGTCAGCTTCTGCCCCACGCCCGTTCCTCGGAACGCGGGGTCCACACTGAGCCAACTCCCGTACGTGCCTTCCACGGTACGAGTCCCCAGTCGGAGCCGGATGGGCTCCGCGAACAGGACTCCCGCCAGCTTCCCACCCGAGTACGCGGCCAGACGGTACTCTCGCGTCGCGAGCCTGTTGCCGAAGAGAAACCAGTCCAGCATCCGAGGCTGGAAGTCCGTCAGCGGCCCCTGCGCTCCGTAGTATTTGCCCCAGACGCGGTTGACGAACTGGGACGCATCCACCGCGTCCCCTTCGTAGGTCCGCACCTCAACCATGCAGGCGCTCCGACGGAGCGGGGACGCTGGCGGTCTGCGCCGGATGCGGACCGAACAGGTGCGTGTAGAGCGCGCGGGTGGAGGGCGTCAGCGCCTCCCACTCGGGAAGATGGATGCGCTCCGACTCCACGAGGACCTTCGAATAGAGCGCCTCGTAGACGCGCTTCACCTTGCCCGGGGCGATGGCATCCACGTCGAAGGCGGGCACCAGGCCCACCAGCTTGAAGCCCTGGTTCTCCGCGTTGCGCTGCGCGCGCGCCGTCTTCAGCGTGGAGTAGTAGAGCACCACCTCCGCGCCGATGTTGCGGCCCACGATTTCCAGCGCCGCGGTGCCCAGGAAGCCGATGCCCAGCCCGCGCCGCGAGGGCTCCAAGACACCCAGCGCCGCGGAAAGCTGCAGCCCGCGCACGTTCCGCTCCATCGTCAGCAGGCCGATGATGTCCCCGCTCGCGCGGTCACGCACGAGGATGCCGTACAGCGAGCGGTCCGGAGACTCGCCTCGCAGGAAGAACTCCCGCTCGTAGAACGAGGGCTCCAGGTGACGACTCTCCGTGCCGACCCGGATGTCCGGATACCAGCTCTCCAGCAGGGCCGTCAGTCGAGGGAGGTCCTCCCGCGCGAGCTGCTCCGCGGAGCAGCCCTCCGGTGTTTCAATCCCCGACAACATCTCCTCGAGACTCAGCCAGCGCATCAGGTTCATGCGCGCCACGGTAGGGTGCGCGGATGCGGAGCAAAGACCCGCGGGCCGGAATCCTCGCGGGTCTGTTTTTGATGAATCAGCCCTGGCCCGCAATCGTGACGTGCTCCACAGGCAACACGTCTCGGAGTGGGGCACCGCCGAAGCGGCCTCTCGACTTCTCAAGGACCGCTGTCCATGAGCCGACGAGCCCACGCCTCGCAAGGCGCCGCACGCGAGTCTCGGGCGCGGTGGCCTGGTGGACGCAGCCTCATCCCGGGGGACATGACGGCACAGGTGGACCAGCGTATGAAATGGGTGTCGCGCCCACACGTTGAGAACAGACAGCGATTTCCGGAGGAGCACCCAGGTGAGCCCTTCATGACTCTCGGCGGTCCCGTGACATCCCCGCCCGGACCCCAGCCCGCGCTCGTGCCCGCGCGGCCCGCCTCGCCGTGGAAGCTGCCCACGGTGCTGCAGCCACACTCGAGCCTGCTCACCAACTACCTGCTCGGCTCGCTGCTGGCGGGACCTGGGTTCCCCATCCTCGCGCTCTTGCGCTACTTCAAGTTCCGCACGCTGCGCTACGAGCTGGACGAGGAGGGCATCACCATGCGGTGGGGCATCCTCTTCCGACGCGAGGTGTCCCTCACCTATGCGCGCATCCAGGACATCCACCTGTCCAGCCATGTCGTGGAGCGGTGGCTGGGACTCGCGCGCATCCAGATTCAGACGGCGAGCGGCAGCGCCCAGGCGGAAATCACCATCGAGGGCATCCAGGACTTCGAGGCGATGCGCGACCTGCTCTACTCGAAGATGCGCGGCACCCGGGACCGGGGCTCCGCCGTGGCGAAGTCTTCCGCGCTGGCGACAGGTGAGTCGGAGGCGCTGACGGCCGCGCTGCGCGAGGTCGCCGCCGAGGTCCGCGCGCTCCGTCAGGAGCTGGGCGCGCGCACCGCGAAGGAGCAGGCGGATGAGTGACGTGCCCCACGCCTGGCTCCTGCGGTTCTTGAAGGTGGACCCCGAGCCCCAGCTTCCCGAGGGCACAATGCGAGTGTTCCGCGCGGCGCCGCAGTACCTGCTCTATCGACGGGTGCTGCTGGGGTTCAAGCACGTGGTGGCCGTCGTGGGCGCGGTGGTGGCATGGGCCTTCCTGAGCCAGATGCTCGCGCCCATGCTTCGCGGCCTTCCCGCCACGACGCTCGTGACGACGCTCATCTACGCGGTGGAGGTCGTCGCGTGGCTGGGCTTCCTGGTGCTGGTGCTGCCCTTGAGCTTCTTCGTGGTCCGGCTCGACTACGAGCTGCGCTGGTATGCGCTGACGGACCGGAGCCTGCGCGTCCGCGAGGGCGTCATGTCGCTGCGGGAGAAGACGATGACCTTCGCCAACATCCAGCAGATCTCCATCCAGCAGAACCCCGTCCAGCGGGTGCTGGGCATCGCCGACGTGAAGGTGGAGACGGCGGGCGGAGGCAGTGGCTCGCGCTCCCGCGAGTCGGACACGGACATGCAGGAGCACCTGCACGAGGCCCGCTTCCGGGGCGTGAGCAACCCCGAGGCGATTCGCGACGCCATCATGGAGTGCGTGCGGCAACACCGGGACACCGGCCTCGGCGAGCCCTCGGAGCTGGCCACGAACCCGGAGCCCACAGCCGCGCCGGCTCCGTCGACACTGGAGGCGGCGCACGAGGTGCTTGCCGAGGTCCGCGCGCTGCGAGGCACGCTGGCGGAGCGACCGGCGGCGCGCGCGACTCCTCGGGCGTCGTAAGCGGCTCGATTGGCCATTGTGCCGGCGGGGCCGCCTTCTCGCCGCGCCCGACTCCTCGGGCCTCGTGTGCGTTACCCCTGCCCAACGGAGCCAGCGGCGCGCGCGACGCCTCGCGCCTCGTGAGCAGCAACCTTGGCCAGTGTGCTGGCGGGGCCGCCCTCTCGCCTCGCTCGACTCCTCGGAACTCGTGAGCGGTGCCGACGAGCCACTCCGCTCCAGTTCGTGGACATGAAGAAGCCCGGTCGGCCACCTGGGCCGCCGGGCTTCTGTCCTTCCGCGCGTCAGGCGACGACTACGCGTTGGGGCGAATCATCGACACGTCGAACTGGCGGCCGACGACGTAGCCCGTGCGGGGCCCCGGGCGGGTGAGGCCGCCGGTGTTCTCGTCGACGTAGAAGCGGTTGTTCGGGTTGGTGTCCGCGCCACGGCTCTGGTTGCGCGTCGCCGGGTCGTTGAACGTGTAGTAGGTGCGGCCCTGCTGGTCCACGCCACGACCGGTGATGACGACGAAGTGGTCGGTGATGCCGTCGGCGTTGCCCACGTTGGCGGTCGACTTGTGGTTGACGCCCACGACGACCGGCTTGCCCGCGGCCAGCTGCTGGTCGATGTAGTTCCGGCCACGCTCCGCCGCCTGGCGGTCCACGGTGATGCCGTTGGGGCCCTCGCCCGTGGCGACCTGGATGCGGCGGGTGACGTCCGTCACGTTGGCGCCGCTCTGCCGAGCCATCGCCGTCGCCGCGCGGAAGCACGCCTTGTCACCAGCGCGCTCCACCTGGCTGGCGTCGTACTGGCTGATCCACGGGGTGCGCGTCTGCACGGCCGCGCGGTCGGTCGTCGCCGCGACGCGCTCGGTGTCGTTGAGGTTCGTCGGCGTCGCGCCGTTGGTCGTGGTGGCGGGGCGCTCGGAGGCCGGGCGCGGCGTGGGCGCGGCCGTGGGGCGCTCGGAGGCCGGGCGCGGCGTCGGGGCGACCGTGGGGTTCTCCGAGACAGGGCGCGGCGTGGGCACCGGGACCTGGCCCTGAGGAACGCCGTCGGCCTGCGTCGTACCGGAGCGATAGCCACGCGCATCCAGCGCCGTGACGAGCGCCGTCTCGCGGCGCGTCTGGTCGGCGCGCAGGCGGGACTCGCTGTGGTTGAAGCCGGCGGCGCGCAGGACGCCCTGGTCGTTGCGGTACGCGTTCACGCGCGCATCGATGAGCGAGTCGCGGGTGACGCCGCGCGGGTCCTGCGCCAGCCGGGGCATCTCACGGTTGATGAAGTTCTGCGCGGCGCGAGGCGACTGGGTGTGCAAATCGAAGTACGTGGACGCCAGCAGCGCGTTGTTCGGGTCCAGACCGGCGGCGCGGGCGGCGGCCTCGTAGCGCGGCGTGGCGTTGGTCAGCTCGCGGTTCCAGATCTGGTCGGCCTGCTGCGGGGTGTTGGCGCCCGTGCCCTGGTAGGAGAACGAGCCACGGTTGTGCGCCGCGTTGCCCGGGTCCGTGTGGCCGCCGTAGCTGGCCGTGAAGGAGCCGTCCGGACGGCGGTTGCCCTCGGAGGTGCCGACGACGATGGCCGCCTCGGAGTTGGAGCCGCCGCGGGTGAAGGCGCCCAGGTCCTGGATGTTGCGGTAGCCGTTGTTCGTCCCCGACGCGTTGGGGGACGTCAGGCCCGCCGCCGCGGTGGTGCCCGCGTCAAAGGTGTCGCCGGGATTCTGCCGCGCGCCCACGTTGGTCTGCGTGGGGTTGGCCGTCGTGCCCTCGAACCCGTCGCGGGCCGAGGGAAGCTGGATGGTCGTCCCCGCCCGAATCCGGTTCGGGTCGGCGATGTTGTTGAGCTGGGCCAGCGCATCCACGGTGGTGCCGTTCCGGGCGGCGATCTTGCTGAGCGTGTCGCGCTCCCGGATGCGGTAGCTGTTGCTGTTGTCCCTGTTGCTGACGTTGTTCCTGACAGTCATGTGGATGGCTCCCTATGAGGTCCGAGGCGCCCCTCCCCAATCACTGCCACCTGGGAGGGCATCCACAGACACCTCCCGGATTTTCAAGATCATCCGCGAAAAGTTGCGAACCCACCGAACTTCGCCCTGCCCCAGAGGGAGCGCTACAACCCCGCACGGGCTGTCCGCCTGTTAATGCAACGCGTTAATCCAGCAAATCCAGAGAGCCCGTGACCAATCCGTCACAATTCACGTTCAATCTCACGACTATTTTTTGATCAAACTGATGCAATCAATTGCGGGCCGGGAGTCTGGGCTGACCACGAGGGTGTCTGTCCTGAAGACAACAATGCCCCGCCGGCCGGAGCCAGCAGGGCACTGTGATTGAAAAGATTCCGTACTGCGGTACTCACGTCAGCGCGGCTTCGGACGTGGGAATCCGCGGGGCTTCCGGCTACTGGCAGTTCGCGGGCTCCTTGCAGGAGTACGTGCGGGTGATGCTCATGCGGAAACCATCCGTGCGGTTGGGACCCAGCGGGACGCAGGTGCCCAGGGAGTCAGAGATGGCGCAGCCACCCGCCGGGCACCTCGCGGCCACGGTGGAGGTCAGCAGGCTGCGCGCCTGGGTGGCCGCGGCGCCACAGGTGGCCCCTTCACCGGACCGGGTCGCCGTGTAGCGCGTCGTTCCGCAGGTACACGCCGGCGGACAGTAGGTGCGCACGCCGTCGCACTCCACCCAGCCACCGTTGTCAGGGCCCGAAGTACAGCCTGTCGTCGGAGAGGAGCACGTCACCGGCGTCCCGCTCGGACACGTCTGCTCCACACTGCAGAGCGCGGCCTCGGACGTCTCCAGCGAGCCATTCTCCTCGCCGCTCACGTCCCCCGCGTTGCAGGCCGCCAGGCCCAGCGCCACGGCAATCACTCCACTCCACATCCATCCGAGTCGAAGGTTCATTCCCCAACGGTAGAACCGCCAGTGAACCTTCATCAACCCCCGAAAAACCGGGCATCCGCTCCCTCTGGGAGAGAGCGGAGAGATTCCCGTCTGACTAGTTCTTTGAAATGGGGCGGTAGCGGATGCGGTGCGGCTCCAGGGCGTCGGGGCCCAGGCGCTTCTTCTTGTCCGCCTCGTAGTCCTGGAAGTTGCCCTCGAAGAAGAACGCCTTGCTGTCGCCCTCGAAGGCGAGGATGTGCGTGGCGATGCGGTCCAGGAACCAGCGGTCGTGGCTGATGACCACCGCGCATCCGGCGAAGCTCAAGAGCGAGTCCTCGAGGCTGCGCAGCGTCTCCACGTCCAAATCGTTGGTGGGCTCGTCGAGCAGGAGCAGGTTGCCGCCGCTCTTGAGCATCTTCGCCAGGTGCACGCGGTTGCGCTCGCCGCCGGACAAGTCCTTCACGCGCTTCTGCTGGTCCTGACCCTTGAAGGCGAAGCCCGCCAGGTACGCGCGGCTGGGCACCTGCCCCGCGCGGCCCAGGTCCAGGTGGTCCAGTCCGCCGCTGACCTCCTGGAACACGCTGTTGTCGCCGTTGAGCGCGTCGCGGCTCTGGTCCACGTAGGCCATCACCACCGTCTCGCCAATCTTCAGCTCGCCCGCGTCCGGCTTCTCCGTGCCCGTCATCATCCGGAACAGCGTCGTCTTGCCCGCGCCGTTGGGGCCGATGACGCCCACGATTCCGCCCGGCGGCAGCTTGAAGTTCAAATCGTCGATGAGCAGCCGGTCACCGTACGCCTTGCGCAGCCCCTTGGCCTCCACCACCAGGCCGCCCAGCCGGGGGCCGGGAGGGATGATGACCTCGCCGGTGGCCTCGCGCTTGTCCTGCGTCTGGTTGAGCATCTCCTCGTACGCGGAGATGCGCGCCTTGCTCTTGGCCTGACGGGCCTTGGGCGACTGGCGCACCCACTCCAGCTCGCGCTTGAGCGTCTTCTGCCGCTGGCTCTCCGACTTCTCCTCCAGCTCCAACCGCTTCTGCTTCTGCTCCAGCCAGCTGGAGTAGTTGCCCTTCCAGGGCACGCCCTCGCCGCGGTCCAGCTCCAGAATCCACTCGGCCGCGTTGTCCAGGAAGTATCGGTCGTGGGTGATGCAGACGATGGTGCCCTTGTATTCCTTGAGCGCGACCTCCAGCCACGCGACGCTCTCCGCGTCCAGGTGGTTGGTGGGCTCGTCGAGGAGGAGCAGGTCCGGCTTCTCCAGCAGGATTCGGCACAGCGCCACGCGGCGCTTCTCACCGCCGGACAGCTTCGTCACGTCCGCGTCGCCCGGGGGCAGGCGCAGCGCGTCCATGGCCATCTCAATCGTGCGGTCCAGCTCCCACCCGTTCGCCGCGTCGATGGCGTCCTGGAGCCGACCCTGCTCGGCGAGCAGCTTCTCCATCTCCGCGTCGCTCATGGGCTCGGCGAACTTCGCGCTCACCTCGTTGAAGCGGTCCAGCGAGGCGCGAATCTCCTTCAGCCCCAGCTCCACGTTGCCCTTCACGTCCAGCGAGGTGTCGAGCTGCGGCTCCTGCGCCAGATAGCCGACCTTCGCGGTCGGGTCCGGCTTCGCCACGCCGAAGAACTCCGTGTCCACGCCAGCCATGATGCGCAGCAGCGTCGACTTGCCGGAGCCGTTCGGGCCGATGACGCCAATCTTCGCGCCCGGGAAGAACGACAGGTAGATGCCCTTGAGGATCTCCTTGCCATTCTTGACCTTGCGCAGGTCCTGCATCGTGAAGATGAAATTCTGGGCCATCTGGGGCTTCCTGCTCTGGAGCGGGTGGGGGCTCGCGGATACCAGGGTGGAACAGCGCACTCAAGGCGAGAGAGTCCCGCGGTCACCCACCCTCTCTGCACCGGACGTCCGCCGCGAAGCACCCGGGCCCTCGTCAACCGCGCCTTCGGTCCGCACTGAACGATTCCATCAATATCCAGGCTTCATTGAATTGTTTGAATTACACCCTTAGCCTCCCGCCTCCATCCCGTTGCCCTGGAGGCAGTCATGAAGGTTTCGCCGAGCGTCCATCTCCCCCTGGTCCTGGCCGCGGCCCTGCTGTCGGTGGCCTGTGGAGGCGCGCTGGAAGAGGGGCCCGACGAGGTGGAGGAGACGGCCATTGCCCAGGGTGAGCAGGCCCTGGCGCCGCTGGCCTCGAGCATCTCGTTGTGCACCCCGCAGGGCGCCACCAGCCCCACCGCCTTCCCGTCGTTCCGGTGTCTCGGAAACGCCAGCGGCGGCACGCCCCCGTACAGCTATTCGTGGACGGGCGTCACGCACAGCCTCGTCACCTCGTGGACCACCAACGCGACGAGCTCGCGGGTCAGCGGGCTCTGCGACCCGGACGTCACGGCCCGGGTGGAGTTCACCGTCACCGACTCGCTGGGCGCCACGGCCTCCGCCACCCGGTCCTTCTTCTGCTTCGTCGTCGTGCCCTGACGCGCACACCGAGCACCGCCCCCGAGGTGTAACCCCCGGAGGCGGTGTCGGTCCGCTTCACCTCACCCGAGACTCAGAACGGGCACGGGTCGGCGGGCGTCCACCCGGAGATGCCCGCGTTGCCCAGGACGTTGGGCTGGTGCGGCGTCGTGCTCAGCCAGAAGTTCTGGTACGTGCGCTTGGCGTGGGGCATGCGCCGGAACGGCGAGCACACCGCGAAGTAGATGCTGCCCCGCTCCTGGAAGTCGTTGTTCGTGCCCGCCAGGCTCCAGTACCGCCAGCTCAACTGGTTCTCACGCGTGCTGTGGCAGGCGCGGCATGACGGCCCCTGCACCTGGAGGTACTCGTTCGTCTTGCCAGCCAGCGCCCAGTTGGGCTGCACGTAGGTGGAGTTCTGCGTCGCGGAGGGCAGCGTGGCCCCGCCGTACCAGCCCTGCACCAGCTCCTGGATGGTCGTCGTCACGTTGGTCTCCAGCACCGCCTTGTTCAGCTCCCGGAACTGCGCCTCCTGGCTCGCGCGGGAGAACGGGAAGATGCCGCTGACGGGCGGCGATTCGATGGTGGAGTAGCGATAGCTCTCCAAGTCGAACGGGATGAAGCGCGCGTTGAGGTCCCCGCGCGGGTCCGCGGAGAACGGGTCTCCGGCATGGCAGACGTTGCACAGGTGGGGCACGTACTTGTCGCCGTTGCCGTCCAGGTCCGCGCGGTCCACGCGGTTGCCCACGGCGTCGAAGACGTAGAACTTGGTGTACTGCGCGCCCGGCAGCGTCGGATGCGGGCTGTACTCCATGGCCACCGTGGCGATGGGCGCCACGTTGGCGGTGGCGAAGTCCACGCTGGCGTGGTTCGTCACATAGAAGGCCCGGTTCGCTCCCGCGCGCTTCATGTGCATGCTGCGCCCGAAGCCCAGGTCCCCGTTGTTGAAGTAGTAGGCCGTGGCGTCGTCCGCGCCGAAGCCGTTGAGCGTCTTCCACGTGGCCAGCGTCAGCTTCGCGCTGCCGGGGTCGATGGCCGCGTAGTAGGCCGCCGCCGTCACCGCGGAGCCATCGCCGTAGTTGTTGAGGAAGTCGGTGCCGGTGGGCACGCCCAAGGTCAGCGTCACGTCCGACGTGCAGACGGAGTACGGATAGGGCACCGTCAAGGCGTTGGTGCTCGAGTTGCCAGGCCCAGTGGTCGGGTTCACCGTCGCGGTGCTGATGACCAGCCCGTTGGAGTCGAGCACCTCGATTTTGATGACGGTGCTGGCCGGCAGTCGGGTGACGGCGTTGAGCGCCGCATCCAGGGTGGTGGTGTACACGGTGGGGGTGATGGTCCCGTTGGGGATGGTGAGGCGCACCGTCAGCGGCACCGGCAGCCGCCCGGTGTCGATGTGCACGCGCATGCAGTCCGCGCCCGTGGAGACGATGTCCGCGTTGAACACGGAGAAGTGCGGCACCGCGCCCACGTACGAGTCCCCCTGCAGGAACAGCGTGCCCTCCTCGCCCCATACGCCCTTGCTCTCGTCGTAGAACCACAGCGGCATGGACTCGGGCAGGCCCGCGGGCAGCTCCGCCTGCCTCGGGTCGACGGGGAAGAACACCTGCGCGGGCGTCTCCTTGCGCAGGTTGAAGCGACGACCCTCGTCATCGAAGATGTTGACGTCCAGCGCGCCAAAGCTCGTCAGCGTCACCACGTTGCCCTCTTGGGTCACCGCCGACAGGTCTCCGGGCATGCGGCCCTCCGGGTCCCTCAGGTCCACCGGCGCGAGCCACGCCGTGAGCGGCTGGTTCGCCGGATTGCCTTCCGCATCCACCAGCGAGTTGGCCTGGAGCCTGAGCACCACGGGGCGCTGGTCGCCCGACACGCTCGCCTCCAGCGTCATCTCCTCCTGGGGAATCAGCGTGAAGCGCTGCGCGGGCACCAACCGGTACTGCCCGTCCGGCGCCTGGTCCAGCAGCACGCGAGACAGGAGCTGGAAGCCGGTGGCGCGCACGTTGAGCACGTACCGCGCCGACTCCTCCACCATGAGCTGGAAGCCGCCCCGAGCGTTGGTGATGGCCTCCTTGTTTCCCACCGTCACACGCGCACCGGCCACCGGCTGGTTCAGCGCGTTGAGCACCTGCCCGCCGAAGTACGCCACCGGCCCCTGCGTGCTCACGCGCACCTCGCTCGTCGCCACGCCACCACGTCCGTCGGAGGCCACCGCCCAGACGCTGAAGCGCCCCTGCGCCGAGGGCAGTGTCCACAGCACGTCCGCGTTGGGCTGCGCCGACACCGCGCCCGAGCCCGCGGACGCCACCCAGCGCCACGTGAGCGCGTCACCATCCGAATCGCTCGCCAGCGCCGTCAGTCGCAGCGTTTCACCCGGCTGCGCGTTGCGCAGCGCCTGCGTGCCCCGCCACGCCACCGGCGCGCGCAGCACCGGCCGCGCGTTGCGGAAACCCAGGTCCCGCCGCACCACGACGCTGCCCACCTGCACCGACGCCGCCGCAAGCTCCGCCTCCACCCGCGCCACCACGTTCCAGCTTCCCGCCGGCGCATCACCCACCGCGTACTGGCCCAGGGCGTTGACCTGCACCTCCGAGGACACCGTGGCGTTGGTGGCCGGATTCACCAGCCGCACCCGCGCCGCGACATTCACGCCCAGGAAGTTGTTGCGCGACAGGGGCACCGAGCCATCGCGCAGGAGCGCCCGTCCCCACACCAGCGGCCGCACCGGCACCAGCGGCAGGTGGATGGGCATGACGAACGTCTCGTCCGCCAGGCTGAAGTTCGTCGTCTGGCATCCGCTCACGAAGCCCGGCGCGCTCCAGCACAGCCGGTACGTTCCCGCCGGCTGACGCGGCACCCCGAAGAAGCCATGCACGTCCGAGAACACATGCACGCTGTCCACGCTGGTCGCGACATTGCGCACCCACAGCTCCACGTTGGGCAGGTACACCCGCCCCGCCCAGCCCGACCCGAAGGCCTGCGTGTAGACGTGGTTGTGCACCTCCGCTCCATCGTTCTGCGCCGCCTGCGCCACACCGCGTGTCGTGTCCGCGCGAACAGGCGCGGCCGGCTCCCGACTGCACGCCACCGCGACCACCATCACACTCAAAGTGAAGAACGCCCGCGCACTCGCGCGTTGCAGACCTGGCATGAGGTACCCCCAGCTTCCGTTGGAAGACTCCCGGTTTCGGGCGCCGCGTCCCTCGGGGGACTCCCGCGCCTCCCCACCTCCGGGCCGGCGTGGAGGCTCAACCGTGTCAAAACAAGAACATTGTGGAAAGCCACTATTTCATGACGCGAGCCGCCACGCGGAGTGCGACCCGGCGCGACCCGCGGCGGACGCGTCTCACGGCGGGGCAGGGAGTTCTGACGGCGAAGGTCCGAGGTGTTAGGAGAAGCGCGCCATGTCGACGCCCACTCCCGCCCTCGAGCTCACGGGGCTCACCAAGCGCTACGGTGACTTCACCGCGTTGCAGCAGATGGACCTCACCATCCAGCCCGGAGAAATCTTCGCGTTGCTGGGGCCCAACGGCGCGGGCAAGACGACGATGATTGGCAGTGTGTGCGGCCTGGTCCGCAAGACGGCCGGCACCATCCGCGTCTTCGGGAAGGATTTGGACCAGGACCCGGTGGGCCCCCGCTACCAGTTGGGCCTGGTGCCGCAGGAGATCAACTTCGACCCGTTCTTCACCGTCGCGGAGTCCTTGCGCATCCAACTGGGCTTCTACGGGCAGCGCCAGGACGAGGCCCGGGTGGACGAGGTGCTCACCGCCCTCAACCTGCACACCAAGAAGGACTCGCTCACGCGCGCGCTCTCCGGCGGCATGAAGCGCCGGCTGCTCATCGCCAAGGCGCTGGTGCACAAGCCCAAGCTCGTCTTCCTGGACGAGCCCACCGCGGGTGTGGACGTGGAGCTGCGCCGCGACCTCTGGACGTACGTGCGCAAGCTCGCCTCGGAGGGCACCACCATCCTTCTCACCACCCACTACCTGGAAGAGGCCGAGGAGCTGGCGGACCGGGTGGGCATCATCAACGAGGGCCGCCTGCTGATGGTGGAGAACAAGGCCACGCTCTTGCGCCGCTTCGGCGAGAAGCGCGTGGTCGTCACCTTCCAGGAGCCGCAGACGACGCTGTCGGAGGCCACGCGCCGCTTCACGCCGCGCCTGTCCGAGGACGGCCGCTCGCTCACCTACGTGGAGCGCGAGGGCGTGGCCCCCGCCGGAGACCTGCTGCGCGTGCTGTACGCGGAAGGGCTGCCCATCGCCGACGTGGAGACGCGTCGCTCCCGCCTGGAGGACGTGCTGCTGGAGGTCCTCCGGGGACGTCCCTCGCCCCAGGCCGCCTGACCCCCTTCCCTTCTTCCGCGC
>NZ_JABUMQ010000031.1:0-52669 GCF_013336645.1 Myxococcus sp. CA039A
CTCCAGTTGCGCGCGCCCGCCCCGCTGGGACTCCCGCCGCCGCGTCGAGACCGACACCGCGGAGGCGGAAACGAATGAAGTGAGCACACACATGGCATCGCCGAGCGTGGACAAGGTCAATCTTGCCCAGAAGCTGACCCTGTTCTCCGAGCACTGGTCCCCCAAAGTGGTGGGTGAGCTGAACGGACAACACGTCCGGCTGGCGAAGCTGATGGGCCCCTTTACCTGGCACCACCACGAGCACGAGGACGAGCTGTTCCTGGTCCTCCACGGCCGGCTGCGCATGGAGCTGCGCGAGCGCACCGTGGAGGTGGAGCCCGGCGAGTTCATCATCATCCCCCGGGGCGTGGAGCACCGGCCCGTCGCGGAGGAGGAGGTCCATGTCCTCCTCTTCGAGCCGGCCACCACCCTCAACACCGGCAACGTCCGCGAGGAGCGCACCGCGGACACGATGGAGAAGCTCTAGCCTAGGTCGCCCCGGGCGGAGCCGGCTCCATGGCGTCGTCCTCCAGCTCCGCGCCCAGCTCCATCAATGGCAGCTCCACCGTGAAGGTGGAGCCCTCGCCCGGCGTGCTGTCCACGTGGACGGAGCCCGCGTGTGCGTCCACCAGTTGCCGGACGATGTAGAGCCCCAGTCCGAAGCCCGCGTGGCGGCCCGCCGAGGGCACCCGCTCGAAGCGGTCGAAGATGCGCCGCTGCGACTCCAGGGCGATGCCCTCGCCGAAGTCGCGCACCACCAGTCGCGCCCGCGCCAGCCCCGCGCGCTCCACCCGCACCACCACCGGATGTCCCGCGCCGAACTTCAGCGCGTTGGACACCAGGTTCGTCACCACGCGGTCCAATCGCAGCCGGTCCCACTGGCCCACCAGCCCCAGCTCCGCGTCGAAGACAAACTTGCTGCCCACCTCCGCGGCGTGCGCGGCGAAGCGCTCCACCACCTCGTGCGCCAGGTCCGCCAGGTCCACCGGCGCCACGTCCAGCACCAGTCGCCCCGAGGACAGTCGCGACAAGTCCAGCAGGTTGAGCAGCAATTGCCCCAGCCGCTGCGTCTGCTTCAGCGCCGTGCCCAGGCCGTCACGCACCTTCTCCCGCTCCACCGCCTGGTCCGTGCGCAGCAGCCTGCGCAAGAGCAACTGGAGCGTGTTGAGCGGATTGCCCAGGTCATGCGCCGCCACGCCGATGAGCTCCACCGCCTCACGCGCCTCGCGCAAGAGCCGCGCGTTGTCCAGCGCCAGCGCCGCGCGCCCGGCCAGCTCCTCCATGAAGACCTGGTCCGACAGCGTCAGCCGCCGCTCCGGCAGGGACATCAGCAGCACCAGCACCCCCTGCGTCCGCTCTCCGGCGCGCAGCGGTACCGCCAGGTACGAGCGCACGCCCACCTGCTCCATCAGTCTCAAGTGCTCCGCGTCCTGCGCTCCCTGCGTCAGCATCTCCGGCGACACGTCCGGCACCCACTGGGAGCGCCCCGTGCGCACCACCTGCCAGAGGCCCTGGGGGACATCCGGCGGAGGTTGATAGCGCCGCACCGCCTCCCACAGCGAGGGCTCCTTCTGCGCCACCACATGCTTCACCGCCCGGGGCCGCAGCTGTCCGGACGGGGTCAGCATGTACAGCAGACAGACATCCGCCACCTCCGGCACCATCATCCGCGCCAGCTCCGCCACCATCAGGTCCGGGTCCAGGTACTGCTGGAAGACGCGGCCGGCCTCCGCGAACAACCGCTGCGTGCGCTCGGCGCGCTGCCGCTCGGTGATGTCGCGCGTCACCGCCGCGTAGCCCCGCACCTCGCCGTCGTCGTCGAGCAGCGTGTTGATGAGGGCCTCCGCGAAGAAGTGCGTGCCGTCCTTGCGCGTGCGCCACCCCTCCGTGCGCAGCCGCCCGTCCCGCCGCGCGCGCGCCAAATCTTTCTCCGGAAGCCCCAGCGCCACCTCGTCCGGAGGGTAGAAGCGGTCCACCGACTCGCCCACGACCTCCGCCGCCTGATAGCCGGTGATGCGCGTGGCGCCCGGGTTCCAGCTCGCCACCCGGCCCCGCTCGTCCAGCAGCAGCAGCGCGTAGTCCTGCACCCCCTCGACGAGCAGTTGGAAGCGCTTCGTGCTGGCCTCGGCCTCCTCCCGCAAGGGACGCAGCCGCCGCAACAACACCCACGCCAGCACCCCGGCCAGGGCCAGGCCCAGGCTCGCCGCCACCAGGGTGAGCACCAGCACCCGCTCGTCCACCTCCACCGCCGCCTGGATGCCCAGCGCGAGCCGCTCCTCCACGCTCGCGGAGAGCTGCTGGAGCGATTCATAGGCGCGCAGGCGCGTGTCCCCCACCCGCTCCTCGAAGAGGGTCTCCAACCGAGAGCGGGGCACCTGGCTGGCATGCGCCACCACCAGCTCCCGCACGGCCTGCTCATGCTCCTGCTCCGCGCGCATCACGGACTCCAGGAGCGACGCCGAGGGCTCCGTGCCCAGCCGGGGCTTCAGCCGCTCATAGGTGGCGATGAAGCGCTCGCGCGACGCCACCATCTCCTCGGCGAAGAGCGCGTCACCCGACAGCGCATAGCCCCGCTCGCTGGACACCTTGTCGCTGAAGGCCCGGCGCAGGCGCTCCACCTCCAGCAGGTCCATGGACAACTCGAGCAGGCTCGCCTTGTGGCCGGAGCGCACCGACAGCAGCGCCACCGCCGACGTCACCGCCAGCGCCAGCGCCACGAGCAGGGACGCGATGAAGCCAGCGCCGACGCGCTGTGAGAACGTCCACGGCCGCCCCACGCCGCCCCCCTCCGGACATCAGCCTCCAGCCCGAACCTCACCCAGCCCACAAGGTGGCGCTGCCGGCCATGAGCCCACACCCCCGCCCATGGGACGGCTTGGCGTCGGGTGGCGGGCAGTCGGGCCCGCCGCGAGTCAGGGGAGTGCCTGGAGCGGAGGGACTACCGCGAGCCCGCGGTGGACGACGGGGCCGCCGCTTCCGGGGCGCCGGTGGGCGCGGGCGCCACGTCGCCGGACGGGGCCTTGAAGCTGCCCGTCTCCGGCTCCACGGACCACGCGGAGAACTTCTGCTGCTTCACGTCCCTCAGCTTCCCGTCCTCGTAACAGACCGAATAGACGAGGAAGAACTCCTTCTCCACCGACGGCGCGCCGTGGCGGTAGCAGTCCGCGCCCGTCGCGTCGCGCTCGCGCGTCATGGGGCGGCCCAAAAGCGCCATCACCTGGTCCGTCGTCATGCCGCCGTGCATGGACTTGAAGCCATGGGGCGTGACGACCTGGAACGTCGGGCGCTGCTCGCGCACCATCGTCCAGAACACCACCGCGAGCACCACCGGCACCAGGGCGGCCAGGAGCGCCAGCGCCCAGCGGCCTCGGGACGCCTTGCGGTCCTCCTTGTCATAGGCCGTGAAGAGGTTGCCAGCGTCCGTCGGCGCGGAGACCAGGGAGGCATTCAAGGGGTTCTCTGTCGGGCTCACGTCGACTGACATGCCGTTCCAACAGCGCGGATGCAAGAAACTCCACGCGGGGCTTCCGGTAACGCCCGCCCGGCAACTTCCCGGGCGTGTACCGTGCGCTGGAGGGCTTCCTTTCGTGACATCGAAGTTCACAATCGGTGGGAGGCCGGCCTGCTACATCCCCGCCGAGGTAGGAACCAGGAGTCGTGAAAGATGGCGAAGCGAGGCGCCGCCGGACGCAGCGTCCCCCCCCAGAAGTCCTTGGAGCGGGATGCCCTGCCAGCGGGGGCGGAGATGGATGAGGGGCTCTTCTTCAATCGCGAGCTGTCCTGGCTGGCCTTCAACGACAGGGTGCTCCAGCTGGCGGAGTCCGCGGACGAGCCGCTGCTGGAGCGGCTCAAGTTCGTGGCCATCTACGCGCGCAACCTGGACGAATTCTTCATGATTCGCGTCGCGCGCCTGCACGAACAGGTGCGCGCCAACGTGGCTCGGCTGGTGCCGGACGGCGCGGCCCCGGGCAACACGCTCGACAAGCTGCACGAGGGCATCTTCGAGCAGAGCAAGCGCCACAGCGCCATCTTCGAGAAGCTCCTGCGGCCCGCGCTCGCGGAGAAGGGCCTGCGCATCCTCAACGCGAAGGAGCTGGACGCCGACCAGCGCGCCCAGGTGGATCAGCGCTTCCGCGAGCAAATCTTCCCCGTGCTCACCCCGCTGGCCATCGGCCTGGGCCGGCACTTCCCCTACATCTCCAACCTGTCGCTCAGCCTGGCGGTGCTGCTGAGAGACCCGGAGGCCGGCGAGGAGAGCGTGGCCCGGGTGAAGGTGCCCAAGGAGCTGCTCCCCCGCTTCCTGCCCCTGAAGAACAACGTCTTCGTGCCGCTGGAGGAGGTCATCGCCCAGCACCTGGGAGACCTGTTCCCCGGCATGGAGGTGCTCAGCTGGAGCCTGTTCCGAGTCACCCGCGACGCGGACTTCACCGTGTCCGAGGACGCGGAGGACCTGCTCAAGGCGGTGGAGACGGAGCTGCGGCAGCGGCGGTTCGGCGACGTCATCCGCCTGGAGGTGCAGGCGGGCATGAGCCCCAAGCTGCTGGAGCCGCTGGTGGAGGCGCTGGGGCTGGAGTCGCGGCAGGTGTACGAGGAGCAGGGCCTCTTGGGCCTGGGGGACGTGCAGGCCATCGCCTTCGCGCCCGGCTTCCCGGAGCTGAAGGACCCGCCGTGGGTGTCCGTCACCCAGCCCCGGCTGCGTCCGGACACGGACTCGCCCGAGGGCGTCACGGTGATGGCGGCGATGCGGCGCGGGGACTTGCTCGTCCACCACCCCTACGACTCGTTCGCCTCGTCGGTGGAGCGCTTCGTCACGGAGGCGGTGGCGGACCCGGATGTCCTGGCCATCAAGCAGACCGTCTACCGCACGTCCGACAGCTCGCCGCTGGTGCCCGCGCTGATTACCGCCACGGAGAACGGCAAGCAGGCGGTGTGCATGGTGGAGCTGAAGGCCCGCTTCGACGAGCGCACCAACATCAAGTGGGCCAACGCGCTGGAAGAGGCGGGCGTGCACGTCGTGTACGGCATCCCCTCGCTGAAGACACACGCGAAGGCCATCCTCATCGTCCGGCGCGAGGGCGAGCGGGTGCGGCACTACGTGCACATCGGCACCGGCAACTACAATCCGAAGACGGCGCGCCTCTACACGGACATGGGCCTGTTCACCACGGACCCGGACATCGGCGCGGACGTGGCGGACCTGTTCAACTACCTCACCGGCTTCGGACGCCCCAAGAGCTTCCGCAAGCTGCTGGTGGCGCCCCTCACCATGCGCGAGGGCCTGCTGGAGCACATCAAACGCACCGTCGTCGCCCACACGCTGGAGCGCCCCTCGCGCATCCAGATGAAGATGAACGCGCTGGTGGACCCGGGCATCATCCGCGCCCTCTACGACGCGTCGCGCGCCGGAGTGAAGGTCGAACTCAACGTGCGAGGCATCTGCTGCCTGCGCCCCGGCGTCCCCGGCATTTCGGAGAACATCCGCGTCGTGTCCACGCTGGGCCGCTTCCTGGAGCACGCGCGCGTCTACATCTTCGAGCGCGGCACGGAGCTGCGCTGCTACATCGGCTCCGCGGACCTGATGCCTCGCAACCTGGACCACCGTGTGGAAATCCTCGCGCCGGTGGAGGACACCACGCTGGCCGCGCAGGTGCGTGACTCGCTGGAGCGCAGCCTCGCGGACAACACCCACGCGTGGGAGCTGCAGGCCGACGGCGCCTGGCGCCGGCTGACGCCTCCCGCGGGCGCGGAGAAGCGCTGGGCCCAGGGAGAAGTCATGGAGCGCGCCACCCGCCTGGCCCAGTTCCAGGGCGGCCGTCCCCTGCCTTGAACCACGGGGCCCCGACGTCCGGAGCCCCACCGACAGCCCGCTTCAGCGCGCCGACGAGGGCCGCCGCGTCGTCCACCACGAGCACTTCGCCTTGCGGCGCGGGGTGCGCAGGGGCGGACGCTGACGCGCCCTCGGCGCACACACCTGCTTGGGCGTCCTCGAACACCGCCAGACCCCACGCGCCTGGGACCAGCGCGGTGAGTGACCAGCAAAACGGATGCACCAGGTGGCCACGCGAGAACTCGCTTCCCTCAGGGATGTGGAAATAACGGACAGACCGGATAATCAGGTGCGCCTGTGCCACAACTGAAGGTTGGAATTCAAGCATTACTCACAAAATGATGCCGACGCTGTAATTTCGTAAGTCAGCCTCCGAGGTCCCTGGAGACCTCCTCACGACGATGGGCCTCCACCTCGAGGACCTCCTTCCACTGAATCCACCCGGAGCGGGCCGCGTGGCGGGCAGCCGTCGTGGTGTCGTCCACGACGAGCAGCTGGCTGCCGGCGTCGCGGATGTCGGCGGCGATGCGCTCCAGCTCGCGTGCGCGGTCGGGGTGGCCGGGCACGTTGCGGATGTAGACGCAGAGGACGCGGCCGGGGAACTCGCGGACGATGGTGCGGTAGTGCTCCGCGTCCTCCTGGCCGCTGTCGCCGATGAGGATGAAGGGCAGGTGCTCCAAGTCGCCAAGCAGCCCGCGCATCTTGTCCAGCTTGTGGCCGTGGCCGCCGCCGGGCGCGAAGCCCTGGCTGGACAGGCCCCAGTCGCGCAGCAGCAGCGGGCCGGTGGGGATGTGGTGCAGCGCGAGGAACTCGTCCAGGTGCTCGTACAGATTCCACGGGCTGCTGGAGACGTAGAAGATGGGGTTGTCGCCCGTCCCCTCGGCGCCCGCCTGGAGCGCGGCGTAGAAGGCGTCCACGCCCGGGAAGGGCAGGCGCACGCGGTGCTCGGTGAGGAACAGGGCCCAGGCGCGCTTGAGCGGGTCCGTCACGCCAGTGACGATGACGGTGTCGTCGATGTCGCTGATGACGCCGTAGCTCGCGCTCGCGCCGGCCACTCGCACGGGGGCCGCCACGCGAGGCACTCCTTCCGGCTCCGGCGACAACAGCTCCAGCTCCACCATGTGCCAGCCGGAGCGCACGCCCTCCGGAGGGGTCACCCACAGCTCCAGGAAGCCCTCCTCGTCGGTGGTGCCCTCCCAGCGCTTGTCGCCCCAGCGCACCGCCACGTGGGCGCCCGCGATTTCGCGCGTCATGTAGCGCTTGTAGGAGGCCACCGCGCTGCTCCACAGCGTGTGGCGCTGCTTCTGCGGGCGGATGTGGCGGTCCTCCAGGACGCGGGCCTTGATGACGGCGCGCTCGGAGGTGCCATGGCCCCGGTAGGGGAGGATGCGCAGCGGCGGGGCGATGCCCAGCGAGCGGCGCAAGCTCCGGCTCATCGCGTCATAGTGGGCGTCGACGCGGACGGCGAGTCGGTAGAAGGCGAGTCTTGGGTCGGCCATGGCGCGGAGCGTAAGGAGTGGGGGAGCCCGACTGTAGAAGACTCCGGGGCGGCTCGCGGGGCAAAGCCGCGAGGAAGTCGCCGTGGCCCGTGGAGCCGTCGGCCCGCGTATCCCTGGTGCCGTGCCTCTTTCGACAAGGAGTCCTGCCTTGCTGCGTCGTCACTTCCGGTGGTTGCTGGCCGCTGTCTCCGTGCTCGTCGCCTCGGTGGCCGTGTCTCAAACGGCGCCGAGCATCACCTTCCAGTCCCCGTCCCAGGGCTGGAATGTCTTCGCCTCCTCCAACCCGCTGCCCTTCGGCGGCGCCGTGAGCATCGTCTACGACGCCTCGCGATTGACGCAGTGCCGGGGCAACATCAACGCCAACACGCCGGGGTGGACGATTACCGGCCACTACCAGTTCAACAACGGCCCGGTGCAGAGCTTCTGGGTGGCGGGCTTCTCGTCCACGCCCAACCCGCCCGCGCCGTCGATTCCGCTCAACACGCGCGGCGACCTGGCCATCTGGTTCGAGAACACCAGCCGCTGGGGCTGCCAGGCGTGGGACTCCAACTTCGGCAACAACTACCACTTCAACGTGCAGTGACGTGACTCAAGCGCGCGAGGCTTCACGGGCCTCGCGCGCTCCAAAGTCATGAGGGCCGGGTGACGAGCTCCGCGCGGCCGATGGGGTTCTCTCCCTTGGCGAGCAGCGCGCGGGCGGCGAGCACGGACACGCAATCCTCCGTGCTGTGGATGTCGCCGTAGAAGGTGAGCAGCGTGGCCGGGTCCACCACGCGCACGCCGCGCGCCTCCACCGACGGGACGCTCCGGACGAAGACGTCGAGGATGACCTTGCCGCCCGCGTCGTGCCGCGCGTAGCGGTAGAAGTGCGTGCTCGTCGCGTCGAAGCGCGTCCAGATGCGGTGGTAGCCCCGGGCGGTGAGCACCGGGACGACCTCCGGGAAGCGCGAGGGCTCCACGAAGAGGTCCACGTCCTTGTGGTCGTGGAAGAGCTTCAGCTCCTCATGCGGGGGCGCCATGAAGTGCCACGCCCAACCGCCGGACACCGTCACCCACGGCGCCAGCGCGAGCACTTCCTCCTCGCTGACGCGCAGTCGCTCGGGGTTCCAGGGCTCGTTCGCCCGCTTCGGATTGCGTGGGTCTCCCATGGCCGTGTCCTTTCGTGCGCCGGCCGGACGCGGGCGGACAAGGGCGGCTGACACGGGTGGAGACGCGCCGGGCGCCGGGCCTCACATGCCGGCGATGCCGCCGATGCCGGGCTTGAAGCGCCAGATGAAGTAGGGGCCGTTCGCCGCGATGTGCGCCTTGGACTGGAGCATGTGGTGGGGAATGGCGCTGTCGGCCACGTAGAGCCAGCCGTCCGGCCCGTGGTTGAGCGCGTCCGCCCAGCGGATGCGCGGGGACTTCACCAGCGTCTCCAGCCGTCCCTCCGGACTCATGCGCAGCACGGCCCCGTGCTCCACGTCCGTCATCAGCACGTTGCCTTGCGCGTCCGCGCTGAGCCCGTCGTTGAGCGGCTTGCGGCCCACGGCCTGGAGCCGCTGGGCGAGCGCCTCGTCATCCAGGCTGGCGTCGCGCAGGTCCTGGGTGCGCACGCGGTACATGGTGTCGTGGTTCATCGCGGCGAACCACAGCCACTCGTCGCTCGGGTCCAGGGCGATGCCGTCCACGCCGCACTTCAACGCGGCGAGCCCGCCGAAGAACACCATCTCCTTGATGGGATTGCGGATGACGAAGTCGCGCGGGAAGACGGACTCGTGTTTCTCCAACACGCGGCGCGCCTGCTTCGCGGCCACGTCGTAGACGATGAGCGCGGGCGAGCGGCGCCAGAAGCCCACGTCCGCGATGAACACCGTGCCACCCTGGGCATCGACCCGCAGGTCCTGGAGGAAGGAGCCCGGCGGCGCGATTTGCGGCGGGAAGTCGAACTCGTGCGCGAGGTGCCCGTTGGCCAGGTCGAAGGCGAGCAGTCTCGGTACGCCGAGGCCGTGGTTGCCATGGTCGATGGTCCACAGCCAGTCACGCCGGTCGATGGTGATGCCGAGCACCGTGTCGAAGAGCCTCTTCTGGAGCGCCTCCGCGGGGAACGGCACGGCCTTGCCGTCCACCCACTCCCACAGCTTCGCGCCCTCCGGCCGGCTCTCCGGGTGGAGCGTGTAGAACAGGCGCCCCGTCGAGGACACCGCCACGTTGCCGATGGGCTCCGCGCTGCGCACCACCTCTTCGAGCGCGCTGTCCGGCAACAGGGGCATGCCCGTCACGTCCGGGTACGGTTCGCCTCCCCCGTAGCGAAGGCGCACGCCGAGGGTCGCGAGCACCAGCAACCCCACGACGGCGACAACGCCCTTGAGGACCCGGAGGACACGAGCGCCGGGTGCGGGGGAGGACACGGGGACGGACGGAAGCGGAGCGGCCATGAAGGGAACCGGAGAGGTGAGCCCACCTGACGCGGTGGAGCCTCACTCTCCCTCAATACGGAGGCCGACGACGAGTGGTTCTGCGCCCCGTCAGTCCTTGCGCCCCAACGTCCGGTCCAGGTTGTACGCGGCGCTGATGAGCGACAGGTGGGTGAGCGCCTGCGGGAAGTTGCCAAGCGACTCGCCCGACATGCCCGTCTGCTCCGCGTACAGCCCCACGTGGTTGGCGTAGCCCAGCATCCGCTCGAAGGTGAGCCGCGCCTCCTCCAGCAAATCCGGCCGCACCGGGTTCGCTCGCGTCATCGCCTCCACCAACCAGAAGCTGCACAGGTTGAAGGTGCCCTCGCTGCCGGCGATGCCGTCCAGCGTGGCCTCCACGTCGTAGCGGAACACCAGCCCGTCCGACGTCAGCCCGCCCTTCGATGGCGGCTGGCGCATGTGGTCCAGCGTGGAGATCATCCGCGGGTCCACCGGCGACAGGAAGAACACCAGCGGCATCAGCAGATTCGCCGCATCCAGCGTGTCCTTCCCATACGCCTGGATGAAGGAGCCGCGCTCCTCGCTCCAGCCCCGCGCCATGATGTCCTCGAAGATGGCGTCGCGCGTCGCGAGCCACCGGGGTCGGTCCGCCGGGAAGCTGCGCTTGTCCGCCAGCCGGATGGCCCGGTCCACCGCCACCCAGCACATCAGCTTCGAATACACGAAGTGCCGCCGCCCTCCGCGCACCTCCCAGATGCCCTCGTCCGGCTGGTTCCAGTGCTCGCACACCCAATCCACCAGCCTCCGCAGGTGCCGCCAGAAGTCGTAGGAGATGGGCGCCGCGTACTTGTTGAACAGGTACACCGAGTCCATCAGCTCGCCATAGATGTCGAGCTGGAGCTGGTCCGCGGCCCCGTTGCCGATGCGCACCGGCTTCGCGCCGCCGTAGCCCGCAAGGTGCGGCAGCTCCACCTCGTCCGGCACCCGGCTGCCATCCAACGAGAACATCAGCGGCAGCGGCCCATCCCCCTGCTCCGCGCACCGCGCCTCCACCCACCGCATGAAGGCCGCCGCCTCCTTCTTGAAGCCGATGCGCAGGAACGCATAGACGGTGAAGGCCGCGTCCCGCAGCCAGCAGTAACGGTAGTCCCAGTTGCGGGTGCCACCGGGTGACTCGGGCAGGCTGCACGTGGGCGCCGCGACAATCGCGCCCGTCGGGGCGAACGTCATCAGCTTCAGCGCCAGCGCCGAGCGCTGCACCGTCTCCCTCCAGCGCCCCGTGTACTGACAGCCCGACAGCCAGTGGCGCCAGTACTCCACCGTGGCGCGAAAGACCTTCTCCGCCGAGTCGTGGCTGTGCACCAGCTCCTCGCACGACACCCGCATCCCCTCGCGCAGCGTGAAGACGGCGGACTCGTTCTCCCGCAGCACGAAGCTCGCCGTGACACCCCGCTCCGCGCGCCGCATGGGCACGGAGGACGCCAGGGTGAGCTGGAGCTTCTCCGACTCGAAGGCGGCCCCGCCGGCGATGAGGTGCGTCGTGTGCGTGTCCCGCGCGTAGTTGAAGGCCGGGAAGCACTCCATCTCGAACGCCATCTCTCCGCGCACCACGCGCACGCGCCGGAGCACCTCGCGCACGTCCTTCTCGTCATCCCGCCCCATGGGCATGAAGTCGATGAGCTCCCCCACGCCGTCCGGCGTGTAGAAGCGCGTCACCAGCACGTTGGTGTCCGGCCAGTAGAACTGCTTGCACATCACTCCGTCCGGCTGGGGATGGAGGCGCCAGTGGCCACCCTTCTCCGGGTCCAGCAGCGCGGCGAAGACACTGGGACTGTCGAAGTGCGGGTAGCACATCCAGTCGATGGTGCCCTCGTTGCCTATCAGCGCCACCGTGCGCAGGTCGCCAATGACGCCGTGGTCCTCGATGGGCACCGAGCCCCCCGCCACCGAATGTCTGCCTCCCTGCATACGCACCTCGCCCTCAGCTGAAGGTGATGACCTGCTTGATTCCCTTGCCCGCCTTGCCCGTCACCACGTCGAGGAAGGCCTCCGGCGGATGGCGCGAGGTGATGAGCCGCTCCAGCCCCCCCGGCCAGCGCGCACGGAAGCGAGCCAGGTCCTCCAGCGCCGCGTCGAAGTCCGTGGCCGCCGCGTTCACCGTGCCCAGCAGCACCTGGTTGCGCAGCACCACCTGCTTGAGGAACTCCGCGCCCTCGAGCGTCAGCGGCTGTTTGTCCGACGGCACCCCCGTGAAGATGAGGACGCCGTTGTTCGCCAGCGCCTCGAGCGCGTCGAACGCCGGCTTCACCACGCCGGTGGCCTCGTAGATGACGTCCGCGGGACCCACGCGGCGGACCAGCTCAGCCGGGGACACGTCCTGGGTGGAGAGGTAGGGCGCGCCCACCGCCTCCGCCGCGTCCGCCTTCGGGTTCGGCTTGCGGCTGTGCGAGTACACCGTGGTGGCGAAGCCCCGCCGCAGCAGCGTCAGCACCGCGAGCTGTCCCACCGGACCCGCGCCCAGCACCACCGCGCGCCCCGGTGCGGGCCGCCACGGCAGGCGCTCCTGGATGTGCTCCCACTGGCGCAGGCCCTTCTCGGCGATGGTCAGCGGCTCGGTGAGCACGGCGACCTCGCGCAGCTCCGTGGGCACTCGGTGCACATACGCCACGTCCTCCACGAAGTGCTCCGAGCAGAAGCCATGGGCCTCCTTGATGCCGCGCTCGGTGAAGTCCCCGGTGATGCAGAAATCGGGATGACCGCCGCGACACGCGGGACAGGTGGCGTGAGGACACGGCCTGCGCACGCGCGGGACGACGAGGTCCCCGACTTGAAGCCCCTTCACGGCCGAGCCCACCTCCACCACCTCGCCCAGACACTCGTGGCCGAGGATGAGGAAGTCCGAGCCCGGAGGCGGCGAGCCGTAGGTGAACGAGACGATGTCCTTGTCCGTGCCGCACACGCCCACCTCGCGGGTGCGCACCTTCACCTGAGTGGGAGACTGGAGCTGGGGCTCTGGCGCGTCGATGACGCGCACCTCTTTCTTCCCGGGAAAGACGGCGACGGCCTTCATGCGCGGCTCCTGCCCATTCGAGTGCCGAATCCTGGTTGAGGTGTTCACCGCGCGGCTGGGACACCAGGGTCAAGGGTTGGGGGGTACACAGCGCCCGGTCGCCCGCTGACCGGGGGCGGCTGTCGACGAGTGCACGAAACCGCTGCCAGCCGGAGGCTCCCGGTCTATGAGTGGTGACCGTGAGCGAGCCCCTTCCCGCTGCCCCCACCGACGACACGCCCCTCGCCAGCCGCTCCACGGCCATTGGCACCGCGGCCTTCCTCCTCCTCGCCCTGCCCTTCCTGGTGTTCGGCCTGTGGCTCCTGGACGGAAAGTCGCGGATGGACCTCCGCTGTGAGCCGGGTGGGCCCTGCACCCTCACTCGCTCCGGGTGGCTCACGCGCGAGCCTTTGGCCACGCTGCCGCTGGACGCGATTCAGGCCGTCAAGGTGGAGCGCAGCCGCAGCGCCCGCCGCGCGTCCGTGCCCATCTTCCGACCCCAACTGGAGACGACGCAGGGCAAGCTGCCCCTCTTCGCGCAGTGGGCCACCGAGGAGGGCGAGGCCACCGCCGTGAAGGAGCAGGTGGAGCGCTACCTCGCCGCGCCGGGCGCGGGACCGCTGGAGGTGACCCGGGATGACCGGCGCGCGTCCCTGCGCGTGGGCGGCGCCTTCACCGGCGTGGGCGTGGCGCTGTTCATCTTCAGCCTGTGGCTGGCGTGGCGCACGCGGACCCACCGCCGCGTCGAGCGGGCCGCTCAGGCTTCAGCGGCCTGACACGGTCACTCCGCACCCGGTCAACCCCAGACATCCAGCGCGTGTCCCGTGGGCTCGCCGCCCCAGGGGGGTGGATTCCTGTCCACGGCCTCCGTGCTAGCTTTGCCAGACATGGAAGCTTCGACGAACCCGAGAAGCTGGGGGGCCTGGGTGGTGGTGCTGTGGGCCTGGCTCGCGCCGGGACTGGCCACCGCGAATCCCCCCGACGCAGAGAACTCTTCAGGGCTCTTCCGCCACCGCATCGAGCGCGCGGGGACGCTGTACGAGTCGCTGGAGTACGAGAAGGCGCTCAACTGGCTGACGCAGGCGAAGCAGGTCGCGTCCACCACCGACGAGCAGGTGGAGGTGGCGCTCTATCGGGGGCTGGTGCTCGCGGACCTGGGCCGCAGGAAGCAGGCGCTCGAGGAGTTCCGCACCGGCCTCACACTGCGGCCCCTGGCGAAGCTGCCTGTCGCGGCGGCGCCCAAGGTGGAGCGGGACTTCGAGTCGGTGCGCAAGCAGGTGCAGCTCAAGCAGGGCACCGAGTCCGCGAAGGCCGCGCCCGTGGAGGCCCCTCCTCCCGTCGTCGAGGAGCCGAAGGCCGTCGCGCCCGCGCCCGTGGAGAAGCAGGCGGACGCCACGCCCGAGCCGAAGCCGCTGCCCATCCACGAGTCGAAGCCAGGCTTGCGTTCGCGCCTGGGCGCCGCGGGCTCCTCGCTGGGAAAGAATGTCGGCTCGGCGCTGGGCTCCGCGCTGGATACGGTGATGGGCCCGAAAGACAAGCCCGCGACTCCGCCACCATCCGAGCAGCCCGCCGCCGCCGCGAAAGATGAGCCGTAAGCGCTCCGTCCCGCCGCCCGCCACGCGGGATGAATCTCGGCTCAGTCCTCCTGCAACAGATTGAGCTTGAAGACATTGGCCACGCCCGCCTTCACCTCGAAGCTGCGCGTCACCTTCTTCCCCAATCGCGGGTTGGAGGCCGTCACGGTATGGATGCCCGCCGGGACGTCGATGACGGCGAGCGGTGTTTCGCCCAGCAGCCTTTTGTCGAGATACACGACGGCATAGGGGCGGATGCGAAACTCCACCGAGCCCAGCGCGCGCTTCACCGCTGGTGACGCGGGCTCCTTGCTCTCCACATGATTGTCACTCGCGGGAGGCACCACGGGCGCGAGCAGGTCGAAGTCGTCTGTGTCGGGGGGCCCTTCGTCCTGCTCCCGCTTCACCGCGAGCTGGGCCTCCAACTCGGCCTCGTCCGGCTTCTCCTCCACGCCCTTCGTGTCCTTCGTGTCCGCGGGGACCGTGGGCGCGGCGGCCACGAGCGCGGTAGCCCCTGGTGCCTGCGTCGCCGCTCCCGGCTGAGCCTGGGGCACAGGGGACGGAGTTCCTCCGAGCAGCGCGTAACCACCCCCCGCGACGAGCAGCGCCGCACCCACGAGCGCCACCGGCACGAGCCTCTTCTTCCGCGCGGCGCCCGCCTCCGAGCGAGGACGCTGCTCCGTGTCCTGTTCGAACACCGAGGGAGCGGGCGGGTCCTGTGTCTCGGGGTGCTGCCTTCGTGAGGGGCCGGAGGGCACCGTGCGCTCGGGCGTCTCCACCCGAGCGTCCCGCAGCTCGGGCCGAGACGACATCGGCGCGGGCGTCGGAACGAGGCGCTCCTCCACCACCTGCCCGACGGCCTGGGCAATCTGATACGCGCCCACCGGCTCGCCCAGGGACAACACGAAGCGCTCCAGGTCCGCATGGAGCGCGCGACAGTCCGGGTAGCGGTCCTCGCGGTCCTTGTGCAGCGCCCGGGTGATGATGGCTTGAAGGGCGCTGGGAACGTCCTTGCGATGACGGCTCACGGGCACCGGTTCGCTCGAGACGATGGCCTGCATCATCGCCAGCTCCGAGGGCCCATCGAAGGGCAGACGTCCCGTGAGCAGCTCGTACAGCACCACGCCGAGCGCATACACATCCACGCGCCGGTCCAGCGGGTCCGCCCGCACCTGCTCGGGCGGCATGTACGCGACCTTGCCCTTCACGATGCCGGTCTGCGTGCGGTGCTTCTGTCCCGCCACCTTGGCGATGCCGAAGTCCACCACCTTCACCGCGCCCTGCCGGGACACCAGGATGTTGTCCGGGCTCACGTCGCGGTGAATCAACCCGAGCGGCTGGCCCGTCGTCGGGTCCGCGAACTCATGCGCGAAGGCGAGGCCCTCCGCCGCCTGCGCCACGACCTTGGCGCAGATGCCGGGGGCCAGCGGCTGCCCCCGCGTCGCGGCCTGTCGCTGCCAGCGCCGCAGGTTGGGCCCGTCGATGAGCTCCATCGTCAGGAAGTAGCTGCCCTCGGCTTCACCGAAGTCGAAAATCTGGACGACGTTCGGGTGGTTGAGCCCCGCGACGAGCCGCGCTTCGCCGAGGAACATCTCCACGAAGGACGGGTCCTCCGCCAGATGCGGGAGGATGCGCTTGAGCACCAGCGTCTTCTCGAAGCCCCCGGGCCCGGCCGCCTTCGCCAGGAACACCTCCGCCATGCCTCCGGTCGCCAGCTTGCGGACGAGTTCGTATTTCCCCAGGTGCATTGGCGGGAGATTCCCCCAGGTCTCTCTCCAAGGGAACCCCCACACCTGCCCTCCGGTCCGGGACAGCCGGGCGGGCACCGGAAGCAAGCGCCTCCGGAGTCCCTACGTTTCAGAAGCCGAGGTCACGAAGTGCTTGTACCCACGTCCAAGCACCGGGCCTCCCTGGTTGCTGGACGAGGAAGCAGGATGGCGAGCGCTCTCGAAGCGGCTCGCCACCCCCCTTCCGCCCTGCCCACATGTGCCTAGCTTGTGGCCGATGCTGCGTGCCCTCCTTGGCCGATGGCGAAGCTCGCTGCGCCTGCTCCGGCCAGCGCACGTGGAGGCCGACCACGCGAAAATCTCCGTCACCCAGCTGGGCCACCGCTACGCCAACAAGGTCGTGGCGCTCCAGGATGTGGACCTGAACGTCCGCTCGGGGGAGCTCGTCTGCCTTCTGGGGCCTTCGGGCTGCGGCAAGTCCACGCTGCTCTACGCGCTGGCGGGTCATGTGCAGCCCACCGGCGGCACGGTGTCCATTGATGGACAACGCATCCGAGGCCCGGGGCCGGACAGGCTCCTGATGTTCCAGGAGGCGGCGCTCTTCCCGTGGCTCACGGTGCGCGGAAACATCACCTTCGCCCTGGCCGCTCGAGGCGTGCCGCGCTCCCAGCGCAAGGAGCGCGCGGACCAGTACATCCGCCGCGTGCAGCTCCAGGGCTTCGAGGAGACGCTGCCGCACCAGCTCTCCGGCGGCATGAAGATGCGCGCCAGCCTGGCCCGAGCGCTCGCGGTGGACCCGACGGTGCTGCTCATGGACGAGCCCTTCGGCTCGCTGGACGCGCAGACGCGCATCCACATGCAGGAGATGCTTCAGTCCATCTGGATGCGCACCCACAAGACGATTGTGTTCGTCACGCACGACGTGCACGAGGCGCTGATGCTGGGCACCCGCGTCGTCCTGATGGCGCCGCGGCCGGGGCGCGTCGTGAGGGACTTGGAGGTCCACCTGCCCATGCCGCGCCACCCCGAGGACGCGGCGCTCACGGAGATGGTCCGCCACGTCCAGGGCCTCTTGCGCGAGGTGGAGCGAAACGCCCTGCCGGAAGCGACACCGCCGCGAGCCGCGCCCTCGGCGTCGAGCGCCGCGATGCCCGCGTCGGGACTGCCTCGGCCCGTGAGGTGAGCCATGAAGCGCGATGCCCCCTTGAAGAACTACGGGCAGAAGCTGGGCCTGATGCTGTTGCTGCTGGGCGCCTGGGAGGGCCTGTCCCGGCTGGGCATCTGGTCTCCGTATCTCTTCCCCGGTCCGGTGACGGTGGCCAAGAGCCTCTGGACCATGGCGGCCGACGGGCGGCTGTTGGATGCCACGCTGCGCTCCCTGGGGCGACTGGGCCGTGCCTATCTGATGTCGGTGGCCATCGGCGTTCCCCTGGGCCTGCTGATGGCGCGGCTGGCCTTCTTCCGCAACGCGGTGAAGCCGGTGGTGATGGGGCTGCAGGCGCTGCCGTCCATCTGCTGGCTGCCGCTGGCGCTCCTGTGGTTCGGGCTGACGGACACGTCCATCCTCTTCGTCGTGGTGATGGGCAGTGTGCTGGGCATCGCCATCGCCACGGAGGACAGCGTGCAGGGCGTGGACCCGCAGCTGTTGCGAGTGGCCAGCACGCTGGGCGTTCGCGGCCTGCGCTTCCAGTTCGGCGTGTTGTTGCCGGCGGCGCTGCCGGGCATCGTCACGGGGCTCAAGCTGGGGTGGAGCTTCGCGTGGCGCGCGTTGCTGGCTGGCGAGCTGTTGTTCGTCTCGGGAGGCTTGGGACAGCTGCTCACGGTGGGGCGCGAGCTGATGGATGTTCCTCAAGTGATGGCGGTGATGGTGGCCATCATCCTCATCGGCATCACCGTGGACCGTGTCTTCTTCCAGACGGTGGAGGGGCGGTTGCGGCGTCGGTGGGGGCTGGAAGGCACGCTGTGAGGCGTGGGACGTGAAGCGCCCGACGCTTGTGTTTCGACACCCGTTGCCAACCCGTCCCGCCGTCCCACTCTTGGGTGCCTATGCGCGCCTTTCGTTCCCTGGCTGTCCTCGTGCTCGCCGGCCTTGTGGGGCTGGGTGTCGGTTGCAAGCGTGACGCGTCTGGCGGTGCCGACGCGCCCTTGCGCATGGGGTTCTTCCCCAACATCACGCATGCGCAGGCGCTGGTGGGCAACGCGGAGGGCGCCTTCGCGGCGGAGCCTGGCGTGGGGAAGCTGGAGGTGAAGCAGTTCAACGCGGGGCCCGCGGCCATGGAGGCGCTGGTGGGCGGCTCGCTGGACGTGTCGTATGTGGGCACGGGGCCCGCCATCAACACGTACCTCAAGGCGGGCAAGGACCTGCGCATCATCGCGGGCGCGGTGAATGGCGGGGCGGTGCTGGTGACGCGCACGGCGAAGTCGGCGGCGGAGCTGAAGGGGAAGAAAATCGCGACGCCCCAGCTTGGCAACACGCAGGACATCGCGCTGCGCCACTGGCTGAAGCAGCAGGGCTTGAGCACGAACCTGGATGGACAGGGCGACGTGCAGATTGTGCCGCTGACGAACTCGGACATCCTGGTGCAGTACCTGCGGGGAGGAATCGAGGGCGCGTGGGTGCCGGAGCCCTGGGGCACGCGGATGCTGCTGGAGCCGGAGGGTGGCGGACAGATTCTCGTGGACGAGAAGACGCTGTGGCCCGAGGGGCGCTTTCCCACCACGGTGATAGTGACGACGCGCAAGGTGCTGGAGACGCAGCGGCCACGCATCGTCGCGCTGCTGCGCGCGCACGTGAAGCTGACCGAGCGGTGGCAGCAGAACCCGAAGGGTTTCACGGCGGAGGTGAATCAGGCGTTCGGGAAGCTGACGCAGAAGCCGTTGCAGCCGGCGATTCTGCAGGGAGCGTTCTCACGACTGGAGCCGAGTCTGGACCCGGTGCCCACGGCGCTGAGCACCGCCGCGAAGCATGCGCAGGAGCTGGGCTTCATTCCCACCTCGGACATCAACGGGCTGGTGGATTTGAGCGCGCTGAATGAGGCGCGGGGGAGCGGGGCGAAGAACTGAGGGGCTGGCTCTGGTCCGACACGAAGGGCGTGCGCGGGGCCTCAGGGGATGGGTGCGTCAGCCGGGGGATAGACGAGCACCCGAACGGAGGGGATTCGCGCGAAGAACTCCTGGATGAGGGGGAAGACCTCCGTCCACGCCAGGCCTCCGTTTCCGCAGCCCAGGGCGGGAACAGCCAGTGATTGAATCCCCTGGCGTTGGACCTCCTCGACGAGGGACTCGAGGCCCGTGCGAATCCACTCCAGGCGCGAAGGCTGGCGCCAGCTCCGCTTCGTCGGGAAGTTGATGATCCACCGCGGGCCCTTCAGCGCTCCCAGGTCGAAGACATGGACGCGGCCCGTCTCGAGGCGACCCGCCTTCGCCTCGCGTTCGTACTCCTTGAACATCGCGGGGAAGGCCCGCTTGAACTGGAGCGCGATGCCCTTGCCCATCACTCCTTCCGTGTTGACGGCGTTGATGAGCGCCTGGACGTCCGCTTGAAGGAGATTGCCTTCGGCGAGTTCAATCATGGGTGTTCCTCTTGATGGGTTTTCGCGGCGGGAGCGACACCTTCCTGTCGGGCGCACCACTCGCATGCCTCTGGCGTCAGCGATGCTAGAAGTACGACTCCTGCCATCGAAGAGGGAGCACTACCGAAGCCCCTTCAACGGAACGTTCATGAGCGTTCGACCCGGATGTGCCGCAGCGTTCTGTGTATTCCTGGCCTGCTCCACGAGCACGCCCGTTCCTGGTGGAGAACGCGACTACTGGAGAGAAGGCCCCCATGTGCATGTTCGTGGGCCCTGGACCGCTGTTACCCCATCGACGGACGTAGATGAGGTCATCGACCAACTCTGCCCGGCCATCATGTCGCAACCACGCGCACGGGACCGTGACTACGGCCAGGAGTACTGCGGCGTCATCTACTCTCTGAGCGATGGCCAGTACTACGCGAGCATGCCTTCTCCCTTGGGAGAGCCCGTTCCTGTCGGTCCCTCGAAACAGAAGAAGTGCATTCCCCCTCGCTACGTTGTCGATGCGCGAGGCCGCCCCGTCGTCCTCGCGGACTTCCACAGCCATCCCTGGGCACCCTCTCCCATGTCTGCGACAGACCGGATTGCCGCGACTCAGGTCTGGAGCATCCGCATCCAATTCGACAATGCATGCACCGTCATGAAGCTGGTTCCTCATCTGGGCAGTTCGCTGCCAGGAGAAGTCTACGTGCGGACGGAGAAGCAGTGGAGTCTGGTCGGCATCATCAGGCCCGCCGACAAGCGGTATGGCATCGTCATCGCGGTAGACCAGAACTGAAGGCGTACCGTGCGGACGACCCAGGTTCGTGACACAAGAGGCACCGCAGCCACGAGGACCCCATGACGCGCGCGTTGATGATTCTTCTATTCCTCCTGCCCGCCTGCGCTCTCTTCCAACGCCCTCCTCGCCCTGTTCACGCGTCCCAGGCAGAGGCAGCAAAGGTCGAGATCCCGCTCGCGTTTCCTGAAGAGGGGCGTCAGATCATCCCCGGAACAACGCTGAGGGCCATCCAGCTCGCGATGGAGGACTACCTGCCCTGGGACTACAAACTCCCCGGAACGGCGACTCCTCTTCAGCAGTGCCTCGCTCGCCGCGAGGCCTACGATGTCGTGGCCGCACCGGGTCCTCACGGTGTCGTGTTCGTCAGCATCGTTCCCAACCCGGAGGTCTGCGACGTCGGCGGCCCTCCGCTGCTGGACATCGGCGCCACCTACGCCATTGATGTCACAGGCTGGCGGATCCTCTCCGTGCAGCAGTAGCGACTCAGTGACCCAGGCTGTCCACGCCGCGCAGTGGGCGCATCAGCGCGGAGATGAGCCGCTCGCGTCGCACGACGAATTCCGCAGTGCCCGTCATCCCCGGACGCAGCCGCACGGGCACTCCCGCCGTGGAGCGGGGCTCACCGGGGACTTTCACGTCGACGCGATAGGGCGCGGCGCCCAGCGTGTCCTCCTGCCGCCGCGTCGTGTCCCCCGCGATTCGCGACAGCTCCCCCAACAGAACGCCGAAGTCCTGGAAGGGATACGCGTCCAGCTTGATGCGCACCGGCTGCCCGTCTCGCAGGAAGGCGATGCCCTCCGATGCCACCACCGTGCGCAGCACGAGCCCATCCTCCGATGGCACCACCAGCGCGAGCACACTCCCCGCCTGCACCACGTCCCCTCGGTCGAACACCGTCAACCCCTGCACCGTGCCCGCTCGCGGCGCCACCACCTCCAGCCGCGCGGCCTCCAATCGCGTCTCCTCCAGTTCCCCCGTGTAGCGCTCCAACTCCACCTTCGCCGCCGACAGCGCAGCTCCATCAGAGAGCGAAGCCACGCGGGAGTCACCCTCCAGCCCACGCTGCTCCAACTCCAATCGCCCCAGGCTCGCTTCCAGCTCGCGCACGGAGGCCTGCGCCGCCACCACCTGCGAGCGAGCCACCTCCGCTTGCACGGACGCGTTCTCCGCTTCCACCGAGGCGACGAATTCCTTCTCGCGCAGATGTTCAGCGTTCCGAGCATCCCTTGAGCGCGCCTCCGCCTCACGCTCCTTCGCGTGGATGAGCGCTCGCGCCGCCTCCAGCCGAGCCGCTGTCTCCAACGCCGTCGCCTTGCGCACGCGAACCTGCATCCCGAACGACTCCGTCCGCGACGCCACCAGCGCCTCCAGCATCACCACCCGCGAGCGCGCTTCCACCACCTGCTGCTCCAGCAACCTCACCCGCGAGCGCACCTGCGCATCGTCCAGTCGAAGTAGGACCGCTCCCTGCTCCACCTGCTGTCCCTCGCGCACCGCGATGTCCAACACCACACCGGAGCGCGGCGCCTGCACTCGCGCCGTCTCCCCCACGGGAGCCACCACGGCCTGGCCCCGGACCACCACATCCATCTCGACGAAGAACAGCGCACCGAAACCCAGCAGCGCCAGCGCCGCGCACACCGCATACAGCCCACGCAGCACGCGGCGCGTCCGAGGAAAGTCGAGGACCGGCAACAACTCCCGATAGGTGTCCTCAATCACCGCCATGAGCATCCTCCGCTCCATGGAGCTTCCCCGCGCCGCTTCCCCGCCGCGTTCTCAGTCAGAACCATGAGCACCCTCCGCTCCATGGTGCTTCCCCGCGCTGCGTCCTCAGTCGGCACCATGAGCATCTCCGCTCCATGGCGCGTCCCCGCCCCATTCTCAGTCACCGCCATGAGCACCCTCCGCTCCATGGCGCTTCCAGTTCGGTGTCGCCTGCGCGAGCGCGCTGTACAACTTGCCCTGCGCGGACATGAGCGACTCGTGCGTCCCCATCTGGGAGATATGTCCCTCGTTCATCACCACGATGCGGTCCGCGTGCTGCAACGTCTGGAGCCGGTGACTGATGATGAGCGTGGTGCGCCCTCGGACGATGTCGCGCAGCCGGTCATGAATCGCCTGCTCCGCCAGCGGGTCCAGCGCCGCCGTCGCCTCGTCGAAGATGAGGATGCGTGGGTCCGTCACCAACGCTCGAGCGATGATGACCCGCTGACGCTGTCCCCCCGACAACGTCAACCCACGCTCCCCCACCAGCGTCTGGAACCCATACGGCAGCTCCGTGACGAAGTCATACGCCCCCGCGAGCCTCGCCGCCCGCACCACCGCTTCCTCCGTCACCGGACGCCCACAGGCGATGTTGTCGAACACCGTCCCGGAGAACAGCTGCGTCTCCTGCGTCACCATCCCTATCTGCCCACGCACCGACTCCGGCGTCACGTCCCGCAGGTTGTACCCATCAATCGAGACCGTCCCCTCGCTCGGGTCATGCAACCTCAGCAGCAGCCGCACCAGCGTGCTCTTTCCACACCCCGATGGCCCCACCAGCGCCACCACTTCCCCTGGCGCGAACTCCAGGTCCAGCCGCTCCAATGTGTTGGACTCACGGCCAAGCCCATAGCGGAAGCTCACCCCCCGGAAGCGGATGTGCCCCTTCACCTGCGGCAGCTCCAGCACCGCCGACGCCCGCTTGTCCCCCTCCCCCGCCACGTCCTGCACCGCACCCACTCGCTCCAGATGCGCCTGCACCCGCTGGTAGTCCCGCCACTGCGTCGCCAGTCGCACCACCGGCCCACTCATCTGCCTTGCGAACAAGGTCGCCGCGATGAGCGCTCCCACCGTCAGCTCCCCCCGCAACACCGCGCGCGAGCCCACCCACAACACCAACGCACTGCCCACCAGGTCCAACGTCTGCGACACACTCGCGCCAATCGCCCCGTGCATCGAGGCCTTGAAGCCATGCTGCAGCGACGGCGCCAGCAAGCGCTGCATCGTGCGCAGGAACGGCAACTCCAGCGCATGCGCCTTGAGCGACTCGAAGCCCTTGAACGAGTCCATCAGGTGCGTCTGGTACAGGTCATGCTGTGACAGGTACGCCACCGTGTGGTTCCGCACCCAGCGGCCCACCACGGCCGACACCAAGAGGTGCAGCGGCATCAACCCCAGTGCGAGCACCGCCAGCGTGGGCGAGTACATCATCAACACCCCCGCCGTGCTCAACACCAGCGCCACATCGATGGTGATGGCGATGGCGTTGTCCACGATGAAGCCTCGAATCAGCCCCACCTCCATGAACCGGTTCAGGATGTCGCTCGTCGTGAAGCGCTGGAACAACCCCGACGCCCCATCCAGCACCCGTCGATAGAGCGTCTCCACCACGTCGCGTTCGATTCGCGTGGACACCTCCAGCACCAGATAGCTCCGCGCGAAGGCCAGCACTCCCGACAACAGCGCCGTGCCCACCAACCCCGCCAACAACACATCGAGCAGCTGCGCATCCGCCCGCATCAACACCCGGTCGATGACCACCTGACTTCCCAGCGGAAACGCCAACGCCAGCACCTGCAACAACAACGACAGACCCACCAACTCCGCGATGACCCCTCGGTACGGTCGCAGCAACACGGAGAAGCGCGCCAGCGCGGACTTCTCCTGCTGCTTCGGCGGAAGCGCCGCCACCGCCGTCGCCATCCGGTCCGACGGCTTGAGCAACAACAGCACCCCACGCCAGGAGCGCAGGAACTCCTCCCTCGGAATGAAGCGCGTGGAGAACGACGGGTCACCCACGACGACACCCTTCCGGGTGACTCGCCACACCACGACGAAGTGGTGCCGGTCTTGAAGATGCGCGATGGCCGGCAGGTCCACCGAGCGCAACAGCTCCCAGTCCGCCTGGACGCCCGTGGTGATGAACCCGAGCTGCTCACCCGTGCGCGACAAGTCCAACAGGCTGGTGCCATACCGGCTCACACCCGCGAGCTTCATCAGCGACGGGTAGTCCAGCTCGTGCCCGTAGTACCGCGCCACCATCCGCAGGCACGCGGCACCACAGTCCATGTGCTCCTGCTGCCGATAGAACGGCACCTGTTTCCACGGCGACGCGGCCGTGGGGCGCTCCGGCAGCTCCATCGAGGACTCCTCTTCGGGAGGTGCCTCGGGTGGAGCATTCACGTCCGTGAGGACCACGTGCGGCCAGCGATTGAACTGCGCGCTGCTCCTCGCCACACGCCGACCCAGCGCGCGTCGCACGCCCGGGAAGCGCAGCAACACCTCCGCCGCGGCGCCTCTGGGAGCGGACAGCAGGGTGCTGGTCTCCAGCGCTGTCGCCGCCGCGAAGACGGGTGCGTCCAGCAGCAGCGCATCCAACGCGAAGTCCTCGCCCGGCCCCAGCGCCCGCTCGCCATAGCGCACCGAGCCCTGCCTCAACACCCACCACTCCGCCGCCGTCGCTCCCGCCGGCATCAACACCGTGCCCTCCGGAACCGCGCCCTCCCGGAAGCACGCCGCGAGCCGCAACACACCCTCCGGCTCCACATCGTCCCCGAACAAGTCGAGCAGCGCCCGGCGCAACGCGGGACACAGCAGCGCCGTCAGCCCACCCGTCTCGTCCAGCGCCAACGCCTCCCGGAAGTCCGCGCCGGGCACCTCCAGCACGCGCGTCCCTCCACCCGTCACGACGTCGAAGCCGTGCGTCGCTCCGTCTTCACGCGCATGCGCGCCATACAGCTCGCCCGCCGCCACATGCGTCACCCGGAGGAAGGCCCCGTGATTGGCACCCAGGTGCCCCATCACCAACATGCCCTCAAGGACCAGGCGCACCGTGTCGCAAGGCTGACCCCGATTCGCGACGAGTTCCTGCGACACGTACTCACGCACGCGGCCCGTCTTCATCAAGTGTCGGCGCACCTCATCCGGCAGAATGCGCAGCACGCCGGACACGCGGCGCGCGTCCAGCGGGGAGACCTCAACGGAGTCCGCGAGCACACTCATCTCGGGTGGACTCAGTCCTCCACGGTGAAGACCGTCGGCCCTTCCTCCGGGCCGTAGAAGTCGAGCAGCTCGCGGTGATAGGCCATCGTCAGCCGGCAGAAGGTGATGAGCCGTCGCCGGATGCGCGCCTGGTCCGCCGCGGTGAGAGGGCCCGCGTCCGCGAAGGGCTCGCGACCGAACTGGTCATGGTCGTCGCTGCAATCCCCCACGTCGTGGTCCCTGAACGGCCCGAACGCCTCCACCGGCAACACCGCGTGCTCCGTGAAGCGCTCCCAGAACTTCCCCACCGTGGCCAGCGCCGTCGGGTCTCCCTCACCCACGCCGATGCAGGCCGAATACGACAGCGGGTCCGCCATCCCCAGCCAGCGCAGGTGGTTGATGAGCGCCTGCATCGCGATGAGCGGCGACGCGCGCTCCAGGTCCGCCTCCGTCAACCCCGCCGCGAGCAACCCGCGCTTCAACCACGCGTGGTGCCAGTACTCGAACGACAGGTGCTCGCTCAGGATGGTCTTCAGCCGCTCCGTCGGCTGCGACGCCACCGCCGCGCTCTGATGCGACGAGGCCGCCGCCGCGAAGTGGTAGTTCTCCAGCAGGTAGCCCACCGCCAGACGCCGCGACACCGGCCCCGTCCAGAACCGACGCAGCATCGACGACGGCCCCCAGCGCTGCTGCGCGATGCCCGCCAGCGAGCGCAGGTGCTCGTAGTACGTCAGCGCATCCACCTCCAGCCCGCTCGTCTGCACCAGCACCGCGCGGTGATACAGGTCCTGCGCCACCGACGACACCAGCTCAAGCCCCAGCCGCGTCTCCTTCGCGATGTCCGCCAGGGTCCGCTTGCCATCCAACAACTGAATCACGCGCCACGCCTGGTCGGCGCTCTCGCTGTCGATGGTCATCACCTCCCAGGGCTCACCCTCCGCCGCGCCGAGCACCAGCTCGCGCCGCGCCAGTCCCTCCGGGCGCACCCAGTTCGCCAGGGCAAGTCGAGTCGCCGGCAAGAGCGGCCCCGGCTCACGGGTAGAGGGATGCCAGGCACGTCCGATGATGGGAAGGTGGCCGTTGTTGTCACTCATGGGTTTCACCGCCTGCGGATGGGTTGCTTGTGGAAGGGTGGGCGACGAGCGAGACGAGCTCCTGCTCGGCGAAGGCACTCAGCGTGTCGCGGGTGATGGACCGGGCCAGCTCCAGCGCCCAGCCCCGCTCGCTGTGCAGCGCCTCCGCCACCTGGGCCACCGTCCTCACGCCGTCACAGGCGCGCCAGACGGCGTCGGTGCCTTCGTCCAAATCGAAGTAGTAGTTGTCGAGGATGAGGTGCACCTGCCCCTCGGCTCGACGGCGCCGCACACGCAGGTGTGTGACGGGAACGAGCGTGTCCAAATCCATGGCGCTCATTCCTCGATGACATCCGTGAGCTGGTTGCACAGCCGGATGCATGTCTCCAGATAGGTCTTCAAATCCTCCGGACGCTGACGCAGCCGCGCGCCATCCGGGAACTGGAGCTCCCAGAAGCGCTGCTCGAACTTGCGCGCCTCTTCGTCCCCACTCGCGACGAGCTGCCCCAGGATGCGCGTGCGCCACTTGCGCCGGATGTTCGTGCTACCCCGGTAGTGACAGAAGGCGTCGCAGGTGGAGTTGAGCAACTCCCGCGCGCGCATCAGCGCCACGTCCGGCTGCTCCATCATCCCGTAGAGGTCCTCGAGCGCGTCGTCGACCTCGCGAATCTTCACCTCCAAGAGCCACCGCGACAGGCGACGGAAGTCGAAGCGCGAGCGCAGCCTGTCCAGCCGGCCGTCATGCATCAGCGCCACCCCCGTGCGCACGCGGTGCAGGAAGACGATTTCGTCCTCCGTCATCCGCCGCTCCATCATCACGTTGTCCCGCCCGCCTTCTTTCAGGTCCAACGCGGCGAGCTTCGCGGCGAGCACCTCCACCGACGCCTCGCTCCAGTACTCGAAGTCCACGCGGCGCTTGCCGAGCATGTGCACGGAGAAGAGCGCGTCCCCGGCCTTGTGCAGGCTGGTGCCCGTCGGTTCGCCTCCGCCGACGACGAACACGTCGATGTCGGAGAAGGCATTGCCCATGCCCTCCACCAGGGAGCCGGACAGGAACACGGCGGCCTCGATTGCGGGCGTCAGCGACTCCAGCGCCAGCAGGTGGCCAAGGTCCACGCCAAGCAGGTTCATCAGTTCGTCACGCGAGGGCTGAGTCATGAGGGCGGCGACACCAGAAGCGAGAAGAGGAAGGAAGGCGCGAGCCGGGTTCAGTGGCCCGCGCCTCCCCTGCATGAGCCTCAACGGCTCACGCGGTCAGCCTTCACCCGGCAATCACAGCACCGGGAAGACGCGGCCCGGCCCGATGACGATGGGACCGGGCAGCGTGACGATGGGGCCGGGCAGCGTGACGACGGGACCCGGGATGGTGGAGATGGAACCACCGACGACGCACTTCATGGTGTCGGCGGACAGCTTGATGGCAACGCTACGGGGCTTGTTCATGGTGTTGCTCCTTGAGGTGTCTGCGTTTCACTACGTGCTGCGTGCTGCACCTGGCGCGGCCAGGACTCGGGCCGCTTGAATCGGAAGAGACGTGGGAGACACACGACACGGCGGCCATGCGAGGATGGGCCCCTGGAACCCGGAGGTCCGTCGATGCGTGCCCCTGTGCCGACACCCCTGCTGCGCGTGGGTCTCAACAAGGTCGCCCTGCTGCGCTCGTCGCGCGGCGGCGCCGTGCCTGATTTGACGGAGGCCGCGCGCACGCTCATCGAAGGCGGCTGCCGCGCGCTGATGGTCCACCAGTGGTCCGACCACCGGCACGTGAAGCCCCATGACATCACCGCGCTCGCCGCCCTGGACGCCGTGCGCGACGGCCACGCCACGCTGCATGTCGGAGGAGACCTGCGCGAGGACCTCGGCGCGCTGCTGGAGCGCACCCCCGGCGTCGGCTGCTGGGTGGTGACACCCTTCGAGGCCCAGCACCTCACCACCCAGCGCGGGTGGCGCCCCGAGGACGACCAGCCTCGGCTGGCGCACTGGGCCCAGACGCTGAGAGGCCGCACGCGCATCTCCGTGTTCGTGGACCCGGAGCCAGAGGCCGTGGACCTGGTCGCGCGTGCCGGCGTCGCCGCCGTGGAACTGAACTGTCGCGACTATGTGGAGGGCTTCGGCACACCCACGCAGGAGCGTGCGCTGGAGGCCCTGTCGCGCGCCGCGGACCGCGCACGCGAGCACGGCCTGGACGTCAATGCCGCGCATGACCTGGACCGCCGCCACCTGTCTCCGCTGATTCGCGCCGTGCGCCCCACGCTCGTCTCCGTGGGACACGCCTTCGTGGCCGCCGCCGTCATCGCGGGCCTGCGGGCGGTGCTGCCCGGCTTCCTCCACGCGGCCTCGCGGGACTGAGGGCTTCTTCGCGGCGCGCGTCATCGCGACACCTCCGCGCCCCGGGTGCCGTGACGCTCCAGCGCCTCCGCGAGCAGCCGCACACCCGTGGCATGCAGCACCAGCGCGATGTCCTCGGTGCGAGGAGTCACCGGCGCCAGTTGGAACGGCGCGTTGGCCAAAAGCAGCAGCGGCGTGACGAAGTCCCACCGCACGCGCCAATCCGTGTCCCCTCGCGCCAGTGCCCGCGCGGGCAGCTCTTCACCCAGCCACACATCCAGCGCGGCGAAGCGCTCCAGGGCGGGACGCGCCCACAAGGCCCACTCCCACGACAGGCGCCCTTCCTCCTCGGACACCCGGGCCGCTCCGGCGCGCGCCAAATCGTAGAGGCCGCTCGTACACGTGCGCAGCTTGGCCAGGTCCTCCAGGTAGTCGCTGTCGGAGTCCCCCGTGGCGGTCGAGCCTCTCGGGTCCAACAACAGGAAGCGACCCGTGGCCGGCTCCAGCAGGACGTTGTCGAACTTGAAGTCGCCGTGGAACCGCCCCACCCCGGGCGGGTGCAAGCGCGCGAGCAGCGCCGTGTCTCGCTCCAGCTCACGCACCAGCTCGGCCGCGCTCCGGTGAAGCCGGCCGTTGAGGTCCAGGCTCCCCGCGGCGCACAGCCGGTCGAAGCGCGCGGACAGCCCCCGGCCCGCGCTCGCGCGACGCCAGTACTTGTCCACGTAGTTGGCGTGGAAGAAGCCCTCGGGTGCGGGACGGTGGTGGTCCGCATAGAGCGTGTCGAAGGCGAAGGACACGATGCTCCGGGTGCCGCTCACGGCCTCGCCCACCGTCAGCGTGCCGTCCACCAGCACGCGCGACAACTCCGGCCACGGACAGAAGTCCATGTCGTATTCGGCCCAGTCCCCGCCGGTGCGCACCTCCAGCACTCGAGGGAAACGCTCCGCCGCGCGCGGAGGCAGCTCGCGCAGCCACGCCACCTCACGCAGCAGCTTGTCGCGCCCATGCGTGGCGCGCTTGGTGACGCGACTGCCCGACACGCGCACGTCGCGCACCACCCCGCGCCAGTCGCCCTCGGCTCGCGCGCCGCTCACAGGCCCGCCTCCCGCTGGTGCCGGAGGACATCCAGTCCCTCGGAGAGAGAGAACGGCGTCTTCAGTCCCAGCGCCGTCAGTCGCGTGGACACCAGGCGGTTGTCCCGAGGCCGCACCGCGAGCGACGACTCCTTGCGCGCGCGCACCAGCGACACATCCAGGTTGAAGGCATGGGCCAGCCGCCGCGCCCACGCGTACTTGGTGGTGGCCTCGGCGCCACTGAAGTGCAGCACGCCGCGCACGCCGCCGCCCGCGAGCCGCGCCAGCAGTCCCGCCACCTCGTCCACCAGCACCGGGTAGCGCACCTGCTCGCCGTCCACGTACACGGGCAGGCCCGTGGACAAGTGCTCCAGCGTGGACGTGACGAAGGTGGACTTCTCGTCCGGGCCGGTGAGGCCGTAGAGCAACGGCACGCGCAGCACCAGCGCGTCCTCCAGCGTCAGCGCCAGCAATTCCCCCTCGCGCTTGGTGACGCCGTAGTGCTGGAGCGGCCGGGGTGCGTCCGTCTCCACGTACGTGCGGGCGGGGGCACCATCGAAGACATGGTCGGTGGACACGTAGAGCAGCCGCGTGCGCGTGCGTCGGCACGCCTCCACCACGTGGCCCGTGCCTCCCACGTTGATGCTCGTCGCGGCGGACCGGTGACGCTCGCAGTCGTCCAGGTTGCAGCGCGCCGCCGCGTGGATGCACACGTCGAAGCCGCCCTCCACGAAGGCCGCGTCCACGGCGCGTGCGTCGGTGATGTCCAGGCGCATGAGCCCCTGGCGCGGCGTCGTGCTCCAGGTCCCCTGGGCCTGGACGCCCTCCATCAACAGCGCGCGCATCACCCTGCGCCCCAGAAATCCGCTCGCCCCCGTGACGATGACCTTCATGGCCAGCCCCCCGTGTCCCCGCCGCCGCTAGAGCAGCGACAGAGACGCGCCCCCGCTCGTGCCCAGTCCCACGCCCAGCAGCGCCAGCCGGTCCACTCCCGCGCGCGGCCCCGGGACTGCGCACTTCACCGCCGCCACCTTCGTCGCGAAGCGCAGCGCCTCACCAAAGCCATGCCCCGCCTGCACCGCCGCGATGTAGCCCGCGTGGAACGCGTCCCCCGCTCCCGTCGTGTCCACCACCTCGCAGCGCTCCGCCGCGACGCGGTGGTGCTCACCCTGCGCCGTCCACCCCTCGCAGCCCTCCGCGCCCAGCGTCCCCACCACCACGCGCAGTCCCCCGGCCAGCAGCGTGCGCGCGGCGGCGGACAGCTCGCGCTCCCCCGTCAGCTCGCGCAGCACCTTGCCCGGCGCGACCAGGCTCGTGAGGTACGGCAAGAGCGGCCGTGCCTCCTCCGCGACCTCCGCGTCCGCCAGCACCGGCAGTCCCTGGGCCCGCGCGCGCTTCGCCAGCGCCCGCGAGAAGGCGGGCTCGTGCCCGTCCAGGTACACCAGCCCGCATTGCTCCAGCGGCGCGGCGTCCGCGGGGATGCCGTCCATGCGCAGCCGCGCGTCCTTGTGCATCACCAGCGAGCGCGTGCCGTGCGTGGTGTCCACGATGATGGCGGCCGAGTGCTGCGGACAGTCCGCCACCGTGAGGCTGCCCTCCACCACCACGCCGGACTCCACCAGCGAGCCGCGCGCCAGCCGCCCGAAGTCCCCGCCCCCGAAGACGCCGAAGTAGCGCGTGCGCACGCCCAGCGCGCCCAGCATCGCCGCGACGTTGGCGCCCTGCCCGCCTCCGAAGAAGCGCAGCCCGTCCGCCTGCACCTTGCCGTCCGTCACCAGCGCGTCGCGCGTGGAGAAGACGATGTCCACCGTGTTGTTGCCGATGACGAGCACTTCCATGGTGCCTTCCCGTGCCTGCATTGCCTGCCCTTTCCTGGCGCTGCGCCGCTCCCCCGCCCTGGCCACCTAGCGAGCCACCACCGGCCGCACCTGCGCCGGGGCCTCCGCATGCAGTCGGCGCAGCACGTCCGTCGCGATGCGCTCCGCCACCTGCTCCGGCCGCAGCTCGCTGGTGTCCACCACCGTCCAGCGCTCCTCGGCGGGCAGCAGCGACACGAGGTACTCGTCGTAGGCCTGGTGCCGCTCCGGGTTGTCGCGCAGGTACGTGTCACGCACCGACTTGGAGGGACGCAGCAGCGCCCGCTCCCGCTTCGCCTTCGGCGTGGACGTCAGGTAGTAGTTGAACGCGAACGGCAGGTGCTCATCCCAGATGAGCTGGCTGGGCAGCCCCGACACATCCGGATGGAAGAAGCGGTTGCGCCCCACCTGGCTGAGCCAGTGTCTGTCCTGGACGAGGAAGCCCGACGGCAACCCGCGGTGACAGCGCGCCAGGTCGAGCAGGATGTTCGCCGAGTAGAACCAGTCAATCTCAAGCAGGTCCGGCGTGCGCTTCGCCTCGGCCAGGAAGTGGTCGAGGATGGGCATGTCGAACACGTAGCAATGCCCCAGCCGCGCCGGCAGCCCCGCCGCCGTCAGGCGCGCGCCCAACAGCTTGCACACCGTCGTCTTGCCCGCGTAGTCCGTGCCTTCAATCAGCAGTCCGTGAATCATGTGCGCCTCGCTCGGGCTTCAGGGTTGGAGGACGACCTTCAGCGCGCCGGCGGGAGGGCCCTGACGCCGGGCGCCCACGTCACAGCCCACCAGCGCCAGTCCCTCGCGGAACGACGCCAATGGCAGGCGGTGCGACACCAGCCGGCGCGCGGGCACCACGCCCGAGGCGATGAGGTGCAGCGCGGTGGCGAAGCTGCCATCCAGCGAATCGATGGAGCCCTGCACGGACAGGCTGCGGTCCGCGATGCCGCCCACGTCCAGCGCCACCTCGTGTCGCTTGAGGCCCACCAGCAACAACTGCCCGCCGCGAGACAGCTTCGTCAGCGCCTCACCCGCCAGTCGCCCCGTGGTGTCCACCACCACGTCGAGCGGCGTCGCATCCGAGGCGTGGCGCGCGCAGACCTCATCCAGTGACTCCGCCACCGTCCAGCGCCGGTCCACCACTTCGCGGCACAGCTCCCGCCGCGCGGCCGAGCGCTCCACCAACGTGCCCGTCAACCCCAGGCCCGCCAGCACCCACGCGTACAACACGCCCATGGGCCCACCGCCGAGCACCACCGTGCGCAGCGACGGACGCAGGCGCAGCTGGTTGGCGCCCGTGACGGCGCAGCTCAGCGGCTCGGTGAGGCTGGCCTCCTCGAAGCCCACGTGCGCGGGCAGCGTGTAGAGGAAGCGCTCCGTCGTCTTGTGCAGCGGCGCCATGGTGCCGTCGGCGCTGACGCCCGTCTCCGTCTCACCCTTGCGCTGGCAGTGATTCTGCCGTCCGGTGCGGCACAGCCGGCACTGGCCGCAGTGGAAGGTCGGGTCGATGACGACGCGGTCCCCCACCTGGACATGGCGCACGGAGGGGCCCACGGCGACGACTTCGCCCGCGGACTCGTGGCCCAGCACCACACCGGGCTTCGCCGTGTACTCGCCGCCGATGATGCCCAGGTCCGTGCCGCAGATGCCGGTGGCGCGAACGCGCACCATCACCTCGTCGTGCACGGGCGCGGACGGCTCGGCACGCTCGCGCAGCTCCAGCTCCCAGGCTGTCGTGTACACCACTGCCCTCATGTGCTCCCCCTCGAGTCCCGACTCAGCCCACGTCCGCGAGCGCGCGTGACAGCCGCGCGACGATTTCTTCCAGGTCGTCCTGCGTCGCGATGAGCGGAGGCCGCACCTTCACCACGTTGCCGAAGCTGTAGCGGGAGCCGCGCAGCACCAGTTGGTGTCGCTCACCCGCCACGCGAATGAGCGCCAGCGTCTTCTCCACGTCCGGCGAGCCATCCGCGCGCACGATTTCCAGGCCCCACATGTACCCGAGGCCCCGCACGTCGCCGATGCACGGGTAGCGCGTGGCGAGCTGCCCCAGCAGCTCTCCCAACACGATTCCGTTGCGCCGCACGTTGGCCAGCAGGTGGCCGGACGTCATCGCCTTCAACGTCGCGGACGCCGCGGTGAGCGCCAGCGGATTGCACCCCGAGGTGAAGGAGTGCTCGTGGCTCTCCATCACATCCAGCGCGCCCTCGAAGAGCACCGCCGCCACGGGGATGCCGATGCCGCCCAGGCCCTTGGCCAGCGTGACGATGTTCGGCTTGAAGCCGAGCGCCTCCGAAGCGAACAGGTGCCCGGTGCGCCCCATCCCCGTCTGCACCTCGTCCGCGATGAGGAGGATGCCCTTCTCTTCACAGAGCTTGTTGAGCGCCTGGAAGTAGCCGGGGGGAGGCACCACGTTGCCGCCGTTTCCCAGCACGGGCTCCACCAGCATGCACGCCACCGAGCCGCTGCTCGCGTACTCGACGAAGTCGCTGATGCGCTCCACGCACAGCATCCCGCAGCCGGGGTACTTCGCCTTGTAGAAGCAGCGATAACAGTACGGCGCCGGCACCTTCACCGAGTGCGGTGACACCGACTCCGGGAAGCCCTTGCGACGAAACGCGTTGCCCGAAATCGCCGTGGTGAACTGCGTCTGTCCATGGTGGGAGAGAAAGAGGCTGAGGATGTCCGTCTTCCCCGTGGCCTTCTGCGCCACCTGCACCGCGCACTCGTTGGCGGTGGAGCCGGTGATGTCTCGCATCCACCCGGCCGTCAGGTGCGCGGGCGCATGCGCGAGCAGCTCCGAGAGCACCTGCTTCGCCTGCCCCGCCATCAGCGAAGAGCTGGCGTGCGCCATGCGCCGCAGCTGCTCCATCACGGCGTTCGTCACCTCCGGATGGTCGTACCCCAGAGGCACGTTGAAGGTGCCGGAAGCCGCGTCGAGGAAGGCCGTGCCATCCTCGCGGATCAACCGGATGCCCCGCCCCCGGACGAACTCCTCCCCCGAGCGAGCCCCTCCTGACGCGACTTCGGACGCACCCTCTCGTACATCCGGCCCTTCCCCAGAAAGGACCTTCAGGTTGAGATTGGACAAGCGTGTTCCCCCAACGGCGTGAAACGTCCCCCCTTGGACGTTTCAATTCCCCGCGCTGCTGGAGAGTGAACGGAGCCTCGAAAAATCCTTCGGTGAATCAACGGGGGTTGGCCACGCGAAGGCGTCCGGCCAGGATGTCACGCCATGAAGATGGAGCACGTGGAGCAGACGCTGGAGCGCATCGCTCGCGAGGCGCGGGCCACGCCGGGGGGCCTCCTGGCGTTCGACGGAGACGGCACGCTGTGGAGCGGTGACGTCGGGGACGACTTGTTCATGGCCGTGACGGGGCGCGACGCCGTGCGCGACGCGGCCCGCCCCCGGATGGAGCAGGTGGCCGCCGCGCACGGCCTGGAGCTGGAGGGCAGCAACAGCACGCTGGCCCGCAGGCTGTTCACCGCCTTCCAGGCCGGCCGCATCGCCGAGCACGACATCTGCGAGATGGCGACGTGGCTGTTCGCCGGCTGGGAGGTGGAGGAGCTGCGCGCCTTCGCTCGCGGCGTGGTGGAGTCACACGGCGTGGCCGAGCGCGTCCACCCGGAGGTGCGCCGCGTGGTGGACTGGGCCCGTGAGAATGACGTCCCCTGTTACGTGGTGAGCGCCTCGCCGCTCGCCGTCGTGGAGGCCGCCGCGCGCGTGGTGGGCATCCCCTCCGAGCACGTCATCGCCAGCACCCCCCAGTCCTCGGGCGGCACGGTGCTGCCGGACGTCATCGCCCCCATCCCCTACGGCCCCGGGAAGGTGACGTGTCTGAGGGCGCGCACCGAGCGGCCCTTGTATGCCGCCTTCGGGGACAACGTGTTCGATTTGGAGCTGCTCACCGAGTCCCGGGTGCCTGTCGCGGTGCGTCCCAAGCCCCGCCTGCTGGAGCGCGCGGACCGCCTGCCCCCGCTGGTCCAATTGCACCCAGTGACCACCCGCTGACAGCGTCGGCTGGGGAACGCGTCCGGCGAGCTTTTGGCGGCGCCCTCGGGCGCGTCCGTGCTAACTCAGGCGCCGCACTTACTCGAAACAACCGCCACGGAGAGACACAGTCATGCCGCTCATCGCCCTGCGTCCCCTGCTCGACTACGCCGCCGCCAACAACTTCGGGGTCGCCGCGCTCAACGTCAACAACATGGAGCAGATCCAGGCCATCATGGAGGCCGCTCGCGCCACCCAGAGCCCGGCCATCATCCAGGCGTCGCGCGGGGCGCGGAAGTACACCAATGACTTGTTCCTCCGGAACCTGATGCAGGCCGCGGTGGAGCTCTACCCGGAGATTCCGGTGGTCATGCACCAGGACCACGGCAACTCGCCGGAGACCTGCATCAGCGCCATCCGCATGGGCTTCACCAGCGTGATGATGGACGGCTCGCTGGAAGAGGACGGCAAGTCGCCCTCCACCTACGAGTACAACGTCGCCGTCACGCGCGAAGTCGTCAACGTGGCCCACCGCTTCGGCGTGTCGGTGGAAGGTGAGCTGGGCGTGCTGGGCTCGCTCGAGAGCGGCATGGGCGAGAAGGAGGACGGCCACGGCGCCGAGGGCAAGCTCACGCTGGAGCAGCTCCTCACGGACCCGGACCAGGCGGTGGACTTCGTCAACCGCACGGGCATCGACGCGCTCGCCGTCGCCATGGGCACCAGCCACGGCGCCTACAAGTTCTCCCGCAAGCCCAGTGGTGATGTGCTCGCCATGAGCCGCATCGAGGAGATCCACAAGAAGATCCCCAACTGCCACCTGGTGATGCACGGCTCCAGCTCCGTGCCCAAGGAGCTGTGCGACATCATCAACGCCAACGGCGGTCGCATCAAGGAGACCTACGGCGTGCCGGTGGAGGAGATTCAGCGCGGCATCCGCGCGGGCGTGCGCAAAATCAACGTCGACACCGACAACCGGCTCGCCATCACCGGCGCCATCCGCAAGGCCTTCTTCGCCAAGCCGGAGGAGTTCGACCCGCGCTACTACCTGACGCCCGCGCGCGCGGCCATGCAGGCCATCTGCGAGGAGCGGATGAAGCAGTTCGGTCAGGCCGGCCACGCGAAGAAGGTGCCGCACGTCACGCTGGAGCAGATGGCGCGCGACTACACGGCCGGCAAGTTCGGCGAGAACGCGCGGCCCGACACCGTCGTCGGCGCCCAGAAGAAGTAGTTCAACGCGTCGGGAGCTTCGGGGGAGGACCGCCTGCCGTGGCGGCTCCCCCGAACTGCTTCATGAGGCGACCGTGGCTCACTTCTTCTCGCCCGCGAGCGCCGTCGCCATGTTCTGCGTCTCGTTCTCCACCTGGTAGTCGGCAATCACACGCCGGCCCTCCTCGGGAGTCTGCTTCAGCCTGAGTGCCTCCAGGCTCAGGGGCACCACCGCGCCCTCGTCGGGTTGGACGTAGAGGACGCTGCCCTCCAGCGCCACGACGTCGCCCTCAATCTGACGGGTGCGCTTGGGGTCTGGCGTCAGGTCCACGTCGGGCCCCTGGACGATGCGGGTCATGCCCTGGGTGGGCGTGACGTCGGCGCCAATCATGCCGCCCACGTTGAGCGGGGGGACGTTGCCGGCGAGGTTGCCCGTGCGGTCCAAATCTATCTCCAACTGCTCCTGTTCCGCCGTGTTCTGCTGGGGGTCCCTCGCCAGACCCGCGGTGGGCGCCGCCAGTGCCGCCAACACCGGGGCGGCCAGGGCGATGCGCTTCCACCGACTGGACATCGTTTTTCGCGTCATGACTCGTACTCCGGCTGGGGGTCCTTGGACCCGTCTCCCCCGAAGGTAGGCCACGACGTGACGCTCACGCCTGGACCGTGCCCCGGCCACCTCCCAGCGAGGCGGGCCACCGCTCCCGCCGAGTGTTCAGCCGTCGAACGCCACCGCCCCAGGGGGCCGGGAACAGGCTAGGGTGCACCCGCAGGGCCCGGCGGGCGCCCTCCTGACGGAGGAAGCGCCGGGGCTCCATCCGCGCCGCACATCGGCGCCCTATCGCGCCGTACACCGGCGCCTATCGCAGAGGCCGCACGTGAACGGTCGCACCAACGAGCACCGCATCGCCCTTTTTCTCGACTTCGAGAACCTCGTCACCAACACCGGTATCAGCGCTTCCAACTTCGACCTCCAGCCCTCGCTCGACCGGCTGCTGGAGAAGGGGAAGGTGGTCTTCCGTCGCGCCTACTGCGACTGGTCCCGCTTCAACGAAGCGAAGATGGGCCTGCACCGGTTCGGTGTGGAGCTCATCGACGTGCCCCCCTCCACCCGCGCGGGGAAGAACGGCGCGGACATGCGCCTGGTCATCGACGCGCTGGAGCTGTGCTACGCGCGCGAGAGCATCGACACGTTCGTCATCGCCTCCGGCGACAGCGACTTCTGCCCGCTCGCCTACAAGCTGCGTGAGAACGGGCGCACCGTCATCGGGTTGGCGGTGAAGGAGTCCACCTCCCCCCTCTTCGTCAACGCGTGCGACGAGTTCATCTACCTGCGCACCACGCGCCAGCGCTCGGAGAAGGGCGACAAGGGCCGTCATGGCGCCGCGGCCGAGGAAGCGGGGCATGGCAAGCGGGGCCGCCATGGCCGCGACGCGACGGGCAAGGCCGGCAAGGCCGAGGTGGAGAAGGCCGCGCCCTCGGGTGGCAAGGGCCACTCCAAGACGGAGGTCCCGGAGATTGCCCGCGAGGTGGTGCAGAACCTGATTGCCCGCGCCACCGGCCCGGTCAATCCCTCGCTCATCAAGGAGACCATCGTCCGCAAGGAGCCGGACTTCGACGAGCGCGAGCACGGCTTCCCCACGTTCGCCAAGCTGCTCGCCGCGCTGGAGACGGAAGGCGTGCTGCGCCGCATCCAGCAGGGCCGCCAGTGGTACGTCGTCGGTCCGGACGCGGACCTCGCGGGTGGCAGCGAAGCCAAGAGCGAAGGCAAGGGCAAGAAGCAGGGCCGGGGCCGCAACACCGAAGAGTCTGAAGACGAGCTCGAGTCGTACCCGGACCCCGAAGAGGACGACGGGCTCTAGTCGTCGCTCCCGCTCCGCCTCCCCTGAGTCAAACCTCGGGGAGGCGTGAGCCCAGGGCAAAGGTCGGGCCCGCGCTGCCCCAGGACCTGCTGGAGCACATGCGGGCCCAGGACTGGCACTGTCCCGTGCTCACCCAGCGGCGGCTGATTGAGGTCTCCGAGGAGCTCTTCAAGGAGCTGAAGAAATCCAAGAAGTTACGGCGACGTTCCTGACGTCGTCTGTAACACGCGACGCTACAAGCGCCCCGCCGTTGTAACGGCGGACGCTACAGCGCTTCCGAGTCTTGCTCGGAAGACTTCATTGGCACGTCCACTGCTCTGTGCGGGGTAGCCGGTTCTCTGTCCCCCCGCCGGCTTCATCCCCAGAGCAGGAGTACACATGTCACAGGGTTATTTCCGCCGCCGCCTCACCCAGGCGTTGGTGCTGATGGGAGCGCTGAGCGCTCCCTCCGCCTTCGCCGTCGTGCAGGACTCTCACGGCGCTCGCAACCACGACGCCCGCATCGCCCACAACGTCGGCGTGAAGAAGGCCGTGAGCGCGCTGCAGAAGGACCGGGAAGCCTCGCTGCGCCGCGACGTGCCCGAGCTGCGCGTGGAGCATGACGCCTCCACGGGCCTGGTCCGCTCGCTCGTCAACCCGGTGGGCGCGCTGTCCGGCCGCAGCAGCGGTGACGCGCTCGCCATCGGCCTCTCCTTCGTCCAGTCGCAGCGGGAGCTCCTGGGCCTGGAGCTGACGGACCTGGCGAACCTGGAGGTCACCGACCGCGTCTACTCGCGGCAGAGCGGTGTCACCCACCTGTACCTGCGCCAGACGCACCAGGGCCTGCCGCTCTACAACGGCCAGCTGCAAATCAACGTGGACGGCGAAGGCCGCGTGGTCAGCGTGCACAGCGACTTCCTGCCCTCGCTGGCCCGCGCCGTGCCGAGCACCCAGCCCCGCCTGGACGCCGCCGCCGCTGTCTCCGGGGCCGCGCGTCACCTGGGTCTGAAGCCGCTGACGGCGCCTCGCGCGCTGGAGAAGGACACAGGCCCGCGCCAGCGCACCCGCGTGGAGCAGTCCGGTGTGTCCACCGAGCCCATCGAAGCGCAGTTGGCGCTGCTGCCCGTCAACCAGGGCGACGCCCGGCTGGTGTGGAACTTCCAGGTACACACGCCCGACCGGCGGCACGTCTACGACCTCACGGTGGACGCCACCACGGGCGAGGTGTGGACGCGCTTCGACTGGATTGCCTCGGACGCCTACTCCGTCTATCCGCGCCCCGTGGAGAGCCCCATCCACACCACGCCGCTGCCGCCCATGGACGCGCGGCTCAGCCTCCTCAATCCCGCCAACACCACGGCGTCGCCGTTCGGCTGGCATGACACCGACGGCGTCGTCGGCGCCGAGTACACCCTCCACCGCGGCAACAACGTCCATGCCTACGACGACATCGACGACAACAACCTGCCGCCCGCCGTGGAGCCCGACTGCGGGACGGCGCTCACCTGCAGCTTCCTGTTGGACTTGAGCCTCGGCCCGAGCGCGTACACGTCGGCAGCCGTCACCAACCTGTTCTACTGGAACAACATCATCCACGACATCCAGTACCAGTACGGCTTCGACGAGGCGGGCGGCAACTTCCAGGTCAACAACTACGGCAACCCCGGCCTGGGCAACGACTACGTGCGCGCCGAGGCGCAGGACGGCGAGGACGTCAACAACGCCAACTTCTACACCCCGCCGGATGGCCAGCGTCCGCGCATGCAGATGTACACGTGGACCACCACCTCCCCGGGTCGGGATGGTGATTTGGACAGCGGCATCATCGTCCACGAGGCCGGCCACGGCATCTCCAACCGCCTCGTCGGCGGCCCCAGCAACGTGTCCTGCCTCAACAACAACCAGGCGCCGGGCGAGGGCATCAGCGACTTCCTCGCGCTCGTCTACACCGCGCGCCCCACGCACACGGGCCCCCAGGGGCGCGGCATGGGCACCTACGCGCTGGGCCAGCCCACCACCGGCCTGGGCATCCGCGCGAAGCGCTACAGCACGAACCAGACGGTGAACAACTGGACGTACGCGAGCATCAGCGGCATGGCCGTTCCGCACGGCGTGGGCTCCGTCTTCGCCCAGGCGGCGTGGGAGGCGTACTGGGCCCTGGTGGACCGCTGGGGCTTCAACAGCAACCTCTACAACGCGACGGGCAGCGCCGGTAACCAGCGCATGATGCTGTACCTGACCGAGGGCCTGAAGAACACGCCCTGCAGCCCCACCTTCACCCAGGTGCGCGACGGCATCATCGCCGCGGCGACGACGCTGCACGGCGGCGAGGACGTGTGCCGGCTGTGGACTGCCTTCGCTGGCTTCGGACTCGGCTCGAACGCGGTGTCGGGCACCGCCAACAGCACCTCGCCCACCAACGGCTTCGCCGTGCCCGCCGCCTGCGAGACGGACGTGTGGGGCAAGGACAAGCCGTGGGACACGGGCAACGAGCCGGATGCCGCCACCGCGTCCAACGGCATGTGGGAGAGCGAGGACATCTGGGTCCGCAACTCGACCACCAACGGTCCGCACGAGAACCCGGAGTTCGGTCAGACGAACTACGTCCACGTGAAGGTGCGCAACCGCAGCACGGTGGCCGCGCACAACGTGGTGGTGAAGGTGTACGGCACCAACGCGGCCACCAGCACCTCGTGGCCGGCCGGTTGGACGGAGCTGGGCCAGGCGACGGTGGTGTACCTGCCGGGCGGCGCGGATGACGAAGTCGTCGTCGAGTGGAACCCGGCCGTCCAGGGCCACTACTGCCTGCTGGCGCGGCTGGTGACGCCGGCCGACCCGATGACGACGTTGGAGATTGGCAACCCGGACTACAACACCCGCCAGAACAACAACATCATCTGGCGCAACACCAACGTGGTGAACATGGTGCCGTTCGGCTTCTCCAACGCCACGTTCATCCTGCGCAACACGCTGCGCGAGGCGCGCCAGTTCAACGTGCGCTTCCGTGAGCTGAACGTGGACGTGAAGCGGCCGTTCATCGGGCGCGGCACCATCGTCGTGGACCTGGGCCAGGAGCTGACGGCGCTGTGGGAGAAGAACGGCGGCAAGGCCGAGGGCATCGAGCGCGTGGGTGAGACGCAGTTCCGCGTCGCCGACCCGACCCGCGCGGTGTTCCAGATTCCCCTGCAGCCGCTGCAGGAGTTCAACGTCGGCCTGGAGTTCAAGGACAACGAGTTCACCGGCAAGCAGACGGAGGACTTCGAGCAGTTCGACTTCGCGGCGGTGCTGGAAGACCCGGCGGCCGAGGGGAAGACCCGCGATATCGGCGGCGTGACGTACTACCTGCGCGTGGCGAAGCAGTAGGCGCCTCGCCAGCCGCTTGAAATGAATGAGGCCGGGTGGAGCCGTTCGGGCCACCCGGCCTTTTCATGTCCGCCGACCCAGGCCCGCGGTCAGCGTTCCGTCGGCCCGCTCAGGACGCGGCGCGGGGCGTGGTCGCCTCGCACAGGTGCTCCAGGAACTCGGGCAGCAGGGCGGAGGAGATGATCCACAGCTTGCCCTCGCCCAGGTCGGCCAGGGCGGCGCGCTCGACGTACTCCACGCACGTGGACTCCACGTAGTGGACGAACACGCGGCGGCCGCGCGGCCGGTACCACTCCGCCGCGTGCGCCAGGAGCGCCAGCATGGCCCGCTGCGCCTCCGGCAGCGCGTCATCCACCAGCGGGAACAGGCGCACGCCGTCCAGCACGTTGAAGAGGTTGAGGCCCGGCTGCGCGGACTCCAGCACCGCCAGCGCCACCGCGCGGCCGTCGACACGGGCCACGCGCAGCTCGCGCTCACGGCCCAGGCCCGCCTCGCCCCACTTCGTCCGCGCGCGCGACAGGTCGAAGCGCTCCTCCACCAAATCGAGCGCCTCGCGGTAGGCCACCGGACGGGTGCGCTCCACTTCCTGGAAGAAGCGCGCGCGCTCGGCGTCGGTGGGCACTCCGACGTCGACGTCCGCGGGCACCTCCCACTGGCGCTCCACCTCCGCCTCCATCAGCCGGAAGGGCGTGAGGGACGCCTGGCCGGTGTGCTCGTACCAGTGGGCGAAGTCGAACTTGGTGAAGCGCACCCAGCGCACGTTCGCCTCGCAGAAGGCGATGAACCACTTCACGTCCGGGTCCACCTGCGTGGGCTCGTAGCCGCGCAGGTAGATGTCGCGCAGCGCCTCGCGCGCCGAGGAGCGCTGACCGGGCACGGCCTGGCGCGCGAGCTGATGCGCCATCCACGTCCCCTCGTACGGCTTCACCACCGACAGCGTGGCCTCCAGCGAGTCACCCGACGGGCGCACCACCCGGTAGCCCAGCTTGGTGCGGCCTTCGAGCCGCTCCTGCGTGGCGTCGAACCAGGGACGCTCCTCCACGAAGTCCTCGGGCGACTTGCCCGGCAGGCCGAAGTAGCCGGAGCCCTGGAAGAGCTTCCACGTCGCGTCGCCCCAGTCGCCCTCCACGCGGGTGGACGGGTGCATCTGCGCCTCCACCAGCGCGCGCCACGCCCGAGCGCCCTCCGCGTCCAGCGGCCGCACGGACATGCCGCACCGACGTCCCGCCGCGGTGCCGGAGATGTTGCGCACCTCCGCGCGAAGCCGCACCGGCGCCAGGCCCTCCATGGCCACCTCGAGCACCGGCTGACGCAGGCCCGGGTACAGCAGGTCCTCGCCCGGCTCCGTCATGAAGGCCAGGCCCTCGTAGGACAAGTCGAGCACGGGCCGCTTCACATGCACTTGCGGCCACATGGGGTGGTTGAAGGACAGCGTGCACGGGCTGCTCGGCGGCGCGCGACGCAGCCAGCGGTGGCGGTAGCGCACCAGCTCCGAGGGCACCGGCATCACCACCCAGCCGTCCTCCTCGCGCGCCTCGCTCACGTCCAGGTGCACCACGCTGCTGTAGCCGAACGCCTCCAGCACGAAGGGGCCCTGGAGCATGGGGCCATCGAAGCGCCAGCCCATGCGGTTGTTGAGCGCGTCGAAGAAGACCGCCGTGACGGAGACCTTCTGCCCGTCCGCGGTGCGCGCCATGCCGCGCGCCTGACGACCCGCGAGCGCCTCGCAGATGCGCGCGACGCGCTCCTTGCGGTCGATGCGCTCCTTCCACACCGGCCGCGTCTCCGGCGGCAACAAGAGGCCGTTGTCGCGCAGCGCCTCCAGCACCGTGACGATGCGACGGCCCGCGTCCAGCGGCGGCGACACGAAGCGAAGGCTGACCTCCGGCCTTGTGCCGCGCACCTCCATCACCTCCGCGTCCAGCGACGTCACCCAGCGCTCACCCTGGCCCAGCACCACCGACGCGGCCTGCCCCGGACGCGGCAGCGCGTTCGAGTCCAGGTGCAGCGTCAGGTGCTCCAGCGAGAGCTGAATCAGCCGGCCCGGCGTGTCGCTGTTGCCGAACGAAGCCACCGCGGTCAGCTCCGTCCCCACCCGGTAGCCGAGCACCGACTCCCGGCCGCGCGTCCCGTCCCGTGTGTCCGCCTGCATGCCAGCTCCGTTGTGTGAATGGAGACGAGTGTACGACTTCGGGCGAAAGGAAGCAGTCCCCCGGTATGGGTACCACCAGGGTGAACCGGGGTTCATATAGCCTGACCATTCTCAACAGGCTGGAAACTTGTTCCTCGGTACAGGCGTGGCGGAACCACATTGGGTGCGGGCCACCCCTGGGATTCAAGGACAGCGCGGCTCGATGAACGAGGACAGACCGTCCGGACCGGCGTCGGGTCTGCTTCCACCCACGGCATAAACGCGTCCGTCGGCGCCTCCCACGAGGGTATGGCCCAGACGGGGCGTCGACATTGACGCAGCAGGAGTAAAGCGCTCCGACGCGGGGTCGAACCATGCGGCAGAAGCCCCTTCCCTGTCCTCGACGTACACCCAACCGTTGCCCGCGAGAACCGCACGCGGCGCGGCGCGAGGTGCGTCCATGGAGGACAGCTCCCGCGCCCTCACCACCCCGGCATTCCGCTCCAGGAGGAATGCGCGCGAGGACGGGACGATGCCGCCTTCGCGTCCGCCGAGGATGAGCGCCCGTCCCGACTTCAGCTCCACCACCGCGGGCGACATCAGCGAGGTGGGCAGGAGCGGCCCGGCGCCGAGCAGTCCTGGGGGTGCCACGACATCCGTCCGCTCGGAGGGGGTGAGGCTGGTACAGCCTCCCGCGAGCACGAAGGCGTCTCCCAGCACCGCGCCTCCCGTGGGGCATTTCAGGGAGAGCCTGCCCAGACTCTCCCAGGCCCCCGCGTTCTCGCCGCGCAGCGTCATGCGGATCGCCGAGTCCGTCGTGGGCCTGCCGAGCCCCGCGGTGAGCTCTCCTCCGGCGATCACCCCATCCGCTCCGAGCCGGCCCGCGAGCACGCGGCGAAAGCCCAGGGGTGGGGAGAAGGGGATGAGGGTGGTGCCGCCATCGGTGTCGAGCCACTCGGCGCTCGGCTCGAGCACATCTCCCTCGCGCACGCCGCCGAGCACCACCACCGCGCCGTCATCCAGGACCAGGGCGGCGGCCTCCGCGCGGCCCACGGCGAGGTCGCTCGCGATGAAGCGGCCGGTTTCGGGGAAGAAGATCTCCACGGTGGAGACGGGCTTGCCCGCGCCATCGCGGCCTCCCAGCATCACCAGCGCTCCGGCATGGGGGCCCGTGGAGGGAGCGACGACCAGGGGGTCCGAGCGACGCGCGAAGCCCGGGCGTTCGGTGATGACGCCCGTGACGCCACCGGGACAGGCGCACACGCTGTTCGCGCAGACGAGTCCTCCGGGCTGACAGCTGGCGCCGACACAGTCGGGGTCGGCGCAGTCACCGAGTCCGTCACCGTCGTCGTCCACGCCGTTGTCGCAGGACTCCACGGGAGGACCGGCGTCTGGCGGCTCGGGGACGGCGGGCAGGGTGAGCGACAGCCTGGCGCCGGAGCCGGGAGTGAGCGCGGCTTCGCCAGAGGCGGTGGACTGGATGATGCCGGAGCGCTCGGCGGTGGCGCGCACGAAGACGCGGGTGCCTTCCGGCGTGGCGGGGCCGGACTCGAAGTTGAAGGTGGCGGGGAGGCGGAGTGCGGCGCCCTCCAGCGTGGCCACGGCGAGGGGCGTGCCATCTGGAAGGGAGGCGATGACGGACAGACGGTCGAAGTCCACGACAGGCGTCAGTGGACCGTCGACCACCACATGGACGCCACCGGGCGTCTTCTCGCACGCGAGCAGCGTCGACAGCAGAGCGAGCGTCAGGACTCGGAACGCGGCACGCATTTGCCCCACTGTAGTGCAGCCCGGCGCGCGAGCGAGGGCCCCCCTCGCGCGAGGGTCGTACCTCTCGGGACAGCACAGGCTCTCTCACGAGAGCATCTGCCTCCTCGGTCCGGTAGCTGGCCCCCACGAGAGTGCCGCCTTGCGGTCTGGCACTGCTCCTCTCGACAAAGCATCTGCATCCTCGAGCCAGGACCGGACCGGCCCCCACGAGAGTGCCGCCCTCGAACCCGGTACGACTCATCTGACGTGCGGGCGCCTCGCGGACGAGGGAGCGTGCGTGCCTTCCCCGCCTCGCCGCGATGGAACGTCGTCGCGCGACGGGTTAGTGGAGGGATTCCTTCCCGTTCCGAGGCCCCATGCCCCTGTCCACCCTCTGCCTGCGCTGCGGCATGTGCTGCGACGGAACCCTCTTCACCCACGTCTCGCTCCAACCAGAGGAAGCCCAGGCACTGGAGCGGCGCGGAGTGCCCCTCGACCGGCGCGAGGACGGAGTTCCCGCGCTCGCGCAGCACTGCTCCGCGCTGGATGGGCGCACGTGCACCGTCTATGCGGACCGCCCGGGGAGCTGCCGCCGCTACCACTGCCAGCTCTTCGCCGCGCTGTCGGAGAAGGAAGTCACGCTCGACGAGGCGCTCGGCATCGTCGACCAGGCACACGCATGGGTGGACGCCATCGCACGAGAGCTGCCTCCCGCCACCGAAGGCGAGCCTCGCTCGGTGATGCAGCGAGCCCGCCGCGCCGCCAAGGCCCACCCCGAGCAACCCCTGTCCTCCAAGGCCCAGGACGCCTACGCGAGCGCCGAGTACTACCTCGACAAGCACTTCCGCGGACGCTTCGGCCGTCGCGGCTGACGTCGGTGGGAATCCAGGTGCCTGGTGGGCCCGCGTGGATACGATGCGCATCCGCTTCCGCGCCCGGGACTGTCACGCGCTCGCATGCACGCGGCACCCGCGCCCTCACGAGGTCCCTTTCATGAAGACGCAGCTTCCCGCCCTCGCCGTGACGACCTTCGCGCTGCTCGGCGCGCCGCTGGCCCAGGCCGGTGACGAGCTCCCCACGCAGTCCGCGTCCGCCGACCTGAATGGCGACGGCAAGCCGGAGGCCATCGCCGTGAAGTGGAAGGAGGGCGACGAGGAGTTCGTCCTCACCGCCGGCACCGCCACGCTCCGCGGCAAGACGGACTCGGAGGTCCTCGGCCTCTCCATCATCGACGTGGACAGCGGCGACAAGCGCAAGGAAGTCGCCGTGCACACGGGCATGACGGACAACGACCGGCTCACCACCGTCTACGCCTTCGATGGCAAGAGCCTCAAGGCACTGGGCAGCGTCCACGCCCTCACCGAGGTGAAGGGCAACGGCATCATCCTCTCCGACAGCTGGGAGCAGTTCTGGAACCGGCGCGACAAGTTCGCCCTGGATGCCAAGGCCGGCAAGCTCTCCCTGGTACCGCAGGAGCTGTACTACGTCGGCCAGGAAGCCACCGTGCGAGAGGGCTTCCCCATCACCCACTCGCGCACCGACAAGAAGCCCGTGGCCACCCTCGCGGCGGCATCGAAGATTCTCGTGCTCGCCGCCGCGCCCGTCTCCGTGCAGGGCGGACGCTCCACGTCGTTCGTCTACCTCGTGAAGTCCTCCACCGGGCTGCTCGGCTGGGTGAGCCACGACACGCTGCTGGCGAAGACCGAGGGACTGACGGTCGCCGGGTAGTCCCGCTCACCGTGACGCATCGAGCGACGCGCGCGCGAGCAGGGCTTCTTCCAGCAGGGGCAGGCGCTCATCCTCGGGCCGGGCCTGACGCAGCCACTCCAGCGCGCGCTTCGCCCGGCCCAGGTCTCCCTCGAACACGAGGAAGCCCGTCGCCTGCAAGCGCTGCTCGGCCGTCGCATCCTTCGCGCCCAGCACCGCCTCCCAGCTCAGCGCCGCCTCATGGGGCGCGCCCAGCTCCTGGAACAACTTCGCCCGTGTCTCCGCCACCGACGCGGCCTCCACCCCACCCGGCGTCCCGCGCGGAAGCCGGGCCAGGGTGTCACGCGAGCGCTCGAACAACGCGCGCAGCTCCGGGATGACGGTGTCACCCGGGGACATCGACTCCAATCGCTGAAGCTGAGTGAGCGCGGAGTCGAAGCGCCCCGCGCGCGCGAAGGCCATGGCCAGATTGAGATGCCCTCTCCGGTAACCGGGCTGCTGTCGCACCATGTCTTCAAAAATGGTGATGGCCTCCGTGTGCTGGCCCAGCTTCGTCAGGCACAGCGCCAGGTTGTTGTAGCCCTTGATGCCCGTGAAGCGACTCTTCTGGCGCACCGACTGGCGCAGGTGTCCGAGCGCCTCCTCGTACCGGTGCGCTTCCATGTAGAGCCCGCCCAGTTGCTGCTGGACGAAGGCGTCATCGGGGCCAGACACCTGCTCCGCCACCCGCCACAGCCGAAGCTCGTCCATCCAGTCGCGGTTGCGCAGGTGCGTCGCCCCGGCGAAGGCCGTGAGCGTCACGACGGCCACGGCCAGCCCCGCCCTCGGACGCAACCGGGCGGCTCGCTCGAGCGGTGCCGCCAGCGCCACCACGCCCATCGCCACGGGCACGTAGAGGAAGCGGTCCGAGGCCAACGTGTGCAGGCCCAGGGGAATGGCATGGAGCACCAGCGCCAGCGCGCACGCGGCCGTCGCCAACGCGGCCTTCTCCAGCGGCGTGAGCCGGCCTCCCCACTTCCACAGGGACAGCCCCAGCGCGACGAGGACCCCCGCGCCCAAGAGGACCCAGGCGAGGGGATGCTCGCCCAGGACTCCCTGCTGGAGACGCGGGCGCAGCGCATCCACGAGCATCACCGCGTAGTGCCCCAGCGCGGCGAGCCCGGCCTCGGCGCGCTCGAGCAGCGACAACCCCGACGAGGCTCCCGCATCCAGCTCCCGCACGTCCGAGCGCAGCGCGTTCAACCGCAGGCCGCCATACAGCGCGAGCGCCACGCCCATGGGCAGCAGGTTTCGCACGGCCTGTCCGAAGCGGCGCTCCCGCGCGCGCACGGCGGTGAGCTCCAGCACGACGAGCCCCACCACGCCGGCCACCGCCACCTCCTTGCAGAGCAGGCCCGGCAGCACCAGCGCCGCCGCGCCCCAGCGCCGTGAGGCCGTGTCCGCGCGGTACACGAGCAGCGCCCCCAACGTGAAGACCGCCGCCAGCACATCCGTGCGTCCGGCAATCCACGCCACCGACTCCGTCAACCGGGGGAAGACACCAAACGCCGCGGCGCCCACCGCCGCGCCCCAGGGCGAGGCACCCGCTCGTCGGCACAGCAGGAACACCCACGCCACCACCACCAGGTGGAAGAGCAGGTTCATCAGGTGGAAGCCCTCGGGCGCGCCTCCAAAGAGCGCGTACTCCACCGCGTAGCCGAGCGTCACCAGCGGCCGGTAATAGCCGCGAGAGACGCCCATCGGGTCGCTCCAGAACATCCGCGTGAAGTAGTCCGGCAGCGGCGCCAGCTCGCGCACCACCTCCTGCTCCTCGATGAGCGAGTGGTCATCCCAGACGAAGCCGCCTCGCACCGCGTTGCCGTACGCGAGCGCCACCAGCAGCAACGGCAGCAGCACGGCCCGGCGCCGCAAGCGGGCGCGCGCGTCCTCGACGACGGGAGGGGAGGGTTCGCTCATGAAGAGGGCGGGAGTCTATCGCCCCCCGCTCGAAGGGCGGCGACCTTCCCTTGGGGGGCGAGCGGGAAGCCCGCCGTGCGTCCGCCTACTCGACCAGGGACAGCTCCACGCGGCCAAGCTGCTCGTCGGTGGCGGCCACCTTCACCTTCACCGGCATGCCCACGGTGAAGGTCCGCGTCTTGCCGACGAGGGACAGCTCGCGCGCATCCGGACGGAAGGGGCCGCCCGGCAGTCCTTCCGCCGGCAACATCCCCTCCACCAACATGCCGTCCAGCTGTGCCACCAGCCCGAAGGGCCGCACCCGGACGAGGCGCGCGGAGAACTCCCTGCCCACGTGCCCCGCCAACCACCGCGCTTCCAGCACGTGGTGCCGGTCCGCCTCGGCGCGATTCGCGGCGCGGGCGCGCGCGTTGATGTGCACCGCCAGCGCCTCCATCTCCGGGTCCTCGTCCAGGTAGTCGCGGCGGCCGTGCAGGTAGCCCTTCAGCGTGCGATGCACCGCGAGGTCCGCGTACCGACGGATGGGCGACGTGAAGTGCAGGTACAGCGGCGCCGCCAGTCCGAAGTGCGGCCCCGGCTTCACCGTGTAGCGAGACGGGCCCAGCGAGCGCCGCAACACCGAGCGCAGCGCGGGCTCCGCCGCCGCACCCGCGATTTGCCGGTCGAACGCCGTCAGCGCCAGCGGCGTCAGCTCGCGTCCGAAGCCCGCCGCGAAGCCCGAGTGTTCCGCGAACGCATTCAGGTCCGCCACGCGCAGCGGGTCCGGCTGCTCATGCACGCGGAACACGCCCGGCAGGCCGCGCACCAGCATCCACATGGCGATGGCCTCGTTCGCCGCCACCATGAAGCGCTCAATCATCCCGTGCGCGGACGTGGGCTGCTCGTTCACCAGTCCGGAGAGTTCGCCCGTCGCCGCGTCGAAGGTGAACCGCGCTTCATCTCGCGCGAACTCCATGCCGCCGCGAGCGCCGCGCGCCACCGCCAGTCGCGCCGCCGCCAACCGGAACCACGGCATGACGTCCCGCACCGGCTCCATGGGCGCGGACACCTCACCCCGGTCCAGGAAGGCCGCGACTTCTTCGTAGTTCAGCCGCGCCCAGGAGCGGATGACGCTCTCGTACACGTCCGCCGCCGTCACCCGGCCCTGCGGGTCGATGCGCAACTCCACCGTGAGGCAGCGTCGCTCCTTGCCCGGCACCAGGCTCAGCCAGTCCGAGGACAGCGACTCCGGCAACATCGGCAGCACGCGCCCCGCCATGTACACACTGGTGGCCCGCTCGCGCGCCTGCGAATCCAGCGCGGTGCCCTCCTTCACCAGCTCGCTCACGTCCGCGATGGACACCAGCAGTCGCAGCGCTCCATCCGGCCCCGCGGGCAGCACGGAAATCGCGTCGTCGATGTCTCGCGTGGACGGCGCATCCACCGTCACCGTCGGCACGTCGCGCAGGTCACGTCGCGCGCCCACCTCGTGCGGCACCTCGCGGGCGACTCGCGCGTCCTCCAGCGACTCGGGGGAGAAGTCCTTGCTCAGCGCGTGCCGGGCGATGATGCGCTCCAGCGAGCGGTCCTCTCCAGGCTCGATGCGGTAGAGCAGCGAGAGCTTGCCGTCGGTGATGCTCGCCACCACCGCGTCGCCGTGCTGGACGCGCGTGGTGCCTGGGTCGAGCACCCAGTCCGCGTTGCCCACCTCGCGGTCGATGCGCAGGTAGAACAGGCCCTTGCGGGCGACGACTTCGCCGTAGACGCGGGTGCGGGGCCGCTCCACCAGCGTCAGCCCGCTGGCCGTCCAGCGCCCGTCCGCGCCCGCCGTCACGGTGCCGGTGACGATGTCTCCGGCCAGCAGCGGGTTGAGGTCAAAAGGAGGAATGAAGGCGGACAGCACCTCTTGCGTGCCGGGCGCCTGCACGGTGAGGAAGCCGAAGCCCCGGGGGTGAACGTCGATACGGCCGGTGACAGCGCGGGGAGAAACAGAAGTATCCATGGAACCTTGGGAGCGCGTCTTAGCCCAGGTCCACCGAGGGACGGGCAGGAGGGACGCGCGGAGTGTGAAGTGAAAGGGGGGGCAGCTCCGGGGCCGACTCTCGTAAGGAGCCTGTGCTCGCCGGAGCGCGGAAACCTGAGATGAACGCCGGCCAGGACGCGCGGCCACCGTCTCTCCTGACGCCCCTACTCCTTGGGCTTGTCGAGCATCGCCCGTCGATTCTCGAGCGGGCCGAACAGCGTCTCCACCATCTGCTTCATGGAGACACCCCGAGGAAGGGGCGGGGCGCGCATCCCCTCCTCCGTGTAGACCACGCGTCCCTCCTCGACGACCCGGAACCACGCGCCCCACCAGGCGTACAGGGTGACGTGGCCCTCGGGGTGACGCTCCACCTCGAGCTCTCCCTCCTCCGGTCCCTCGCAGATGACGTCGAGGCGGCCTCCCGGCGGGATTTTGAACGGCATCCCCGAGGGCTCGAACCAGACGTCGACCGACGTGTCCAGCGTGTTCTCGAAGTCGAACCGCACCGTCTTCACACCCATCGCCGAGCCCTCTTCCCGGGCCACTCCCTCCAGCGGCCGTCGGCCCGTTCTCACACAGGTGTTCCCCGAGGTGCCACCGAGGCCTCGGACCACGAGCCCCGGCCCTCGTCCACGGCGTCACGGGTACACCTCCGTCACACATGGTGCCACGACAGAGTCTTCACGGAGGGTGCGTCCCGCGAGGAGCGCGGAGTAGGGTGCCCTTTTGCGGTGGCGAGCGAGCCCCGCGTCCTTCCCGACGGGCGACGAATGAAGACCGAGCTTGGAGTCCACCTGGGCCTGTCCGCGCGGATGGCCCGAAGGAACCTGGGACTGACCCAGGCCGCCGTCGCCGAGCGCCTCGGTGTGGCCCGTGAGGTGTACGCCCGCCTGGAGCGCGGCCACATGCTCCCGAGCATCCACACCCTGCGCGGCCTGTGCACCGTGCTCCACGTCCCACCCCACGCGCTGCTCGCCCTGGACGCCACCATCGAAACGCCCCCCGGCCGCAAGCGCCCACCCCAACC
>NZ_JABUMQ010000320.1:0-13047 GCF_013336645.1 Myxococcus sp. CA039A
GGTGGGCAGTGTGCTGGCGTCCCGGCTGGTGGCCGAGCAGCACACCGTGACGGTCATCGAGCGGGACGCGAGCATCTGCACGCGCCTCTTCGAGGAAGTGGGCGTGGTGGCGGTGTGCGGGGACGCGACGAGTCCGCAGGTGCTTGAGGCGGCGGGAGTGGCGTCCGCGGACGTGGCGGCGGGGGTGCTGGCGAGAGATTCGGAGAACCTGGCGTTCGCCATGCTGGTGCGCAGCATGTCTCCCGCGCGCATCATGGTGCGCATGCTGGACACGAGCTATCGCGAGGCGTACCGGCTGGCGGGAGTGAAGGAGCTGGTGGCGGAGGCGGAGGTGGTGGTGGCGAAGATGACCACGGCCATCGACTTCCCGCAGGTGGCGGGCTCGCTGCCGCTGGGCGACGGTGACACGGTGCTGTTCGAGCTGGCGCTGCCGTTGCGCGCGCGCGTGGCGGGACAGACGGTGGCGCAGGTGCGAGCCATGGAGGGCTTCCCGCGCGAGTGCATCTTCATCGGCATGGTGGACCCGCAGGGTCGCGCGGCGCTGCCGGATGGGAGCACGGTGCTGAAGGCGGGGCACACCATCATCCTCGTGGCTCGACGCGCGCAGCTCGCGGAGGCGGTGTCGTTCCTCACGGCGGAGCCAGTGGGGACGACGGGCGCGGCGGCGCTGGCGGCGACGCTGCGCAAGGTGGACTTCCTGGCGCCGTTGAATCCGGAGGAACTGGAGACGGTGGCGCGCGGCGCGGAGCACCTCCAGTGGCCGGCGGGCACGGAGCTGTTCCGACAGGGCGACGCGGGAGAGAGCTTCTACGTGGTGCTCGCGGGCGAGGTGCAGCTCAGGGACACGGGAGGACAGGCCGTGGCCACGGTGAAGCCAGGAGGCTTCTTCGGGGAGCTGGCCCTGCTGACGGGAGAGCCGCGCACGGCCACGGCGGTGACAGCCACGGCTTGCGAGCTGGCGGCGGTGGGCCGCGAGGACTTCCGCAGCGTCGTCATGGCCAACCCGGGCGTGGCGCTGGAGATGAGCCGCATCCTGGGAGAGCGGCTGTCGCGCGTGCAGGGCGGCAAGACGCCCACCAAGCGCTGGGGCCTCTTCGGCCGGTAGCACCCGCGAGGGTGGAGCGCACGAAGCGCCAGGGCGTCTCCACCCCGGCGTCGCGCCTTCGATGCGACGAGGCCCGAGGGTTTGCTGGGCACACGGTGCCGTGCCCAACAACACCGCGCGAGGCCCTCAGCCCTCGTTCAGCTTCTTCAACAACCGCTCGGCCTGCTCCCGGACGACGCCTTCGCCCAGCGCCTGCGCACGCTGCGCATGGTGGATGCACGCGGCGCGGTCCGTCAGGAAGGTGGCCACCGCCATGTTGAGGTGCGTCGTTGCATCCTCGGGATGCGCGGCCAGTGCCCGCTCCAGGAGCGGCTTCGCGCGAGCGTGTTCGTCGTCCTGCATCAAGAGCAGCGCCAGGTCATTGACGGGCCCCAGCTCGGTGGGCACCAGCGCCACCGCCTCCTCCAGTCGCCGACGCGACTCCGCGCGCTCACCCAACGCGCCATGCATCTGCGCCAGCGCCTGCAACGTCTGCCAGCTCCTGGGCGCCAGCCGCAGCGCCTCCTCGAAGAGGTCCTTCGCCTCCGCGAAGCTGCCCGCGCTCATCACCGCCAGCCCGTGCATGTACACGTAGTTGATGTGCGTCGGCTCCAGTTGGCGCAGCTCCAGCACGGTGCGCTTGGCGCCCTCGGGACTGCCCCCTGACAGGTACAGCTTGAAGAGGTCCTCCAGCACCGCGCGCCGCAGGCCTCCCTGCGCCTTGTCCAACGCCTGCGTGCCCGCCTGGATGCCCAACCCCAGCGCGCCCTGTGCCGAATGCGCGCGCATCAACATCAGCAGCGGCATCGCTTCCTGCGGCGCGCCCTCCGCCGCCTTCTGGAAGTGCGTCACCGCCGCGCTCGGCGTGCCCTGCTGCAGATGGATGCGCCCCAGCTCGAAATGCGTGTGCGCGCTGTCGGGCGCCACCTGGAGGGCGGACTCATACGCGGCCCGCGCGCCATTCAAGTCGCCCCGGTCCAGCAACAGGCCGCCCAGGTTGAAGCGCTCGAAGTAGCCCGACGTGGGGGCCGCGGCCAGCACCTTGAGGGCCTCCAGCGCCTCCGCGTTGCCCGCCTGGGCCCTCAACATGGCGAGGTGCCCCTGCCCCTCCGCATGGTCCGGCTTCGCCTTCAGGAGCCGCAACGCCGCGGCCTCCGCGTCGCCCGCCGCGCCCGTGCTCAGGTACGTCCGGACGAGTCCCAGCAGACAGTCCACGTCGTTCGGGTCGATGGCGAGCCCCTTCTGGAAGCTCTTCACCGCGTCCTGGGGCTGACCCACCTGGAGAAACCGTCCGCCTTCCCGAGCATGCGTCGATGACATGCCCCGGGTTTATCACGGGGTGGCGAGCCCCGGCAGCCCGAGGAAGGGCCACCCCCGAGCCTCCGCTCACAGAGCGATTCCACGACACTCAGCGACGCAGCGCCGCCGCCGCGATGCCCGGCATCTTGAGCCAGGACGGGGACCGCTCGAACTGGACCAGCCTCCGCCCCAGGTCACGCACGCTCCGGTGTCCAGGGACCCACGGCGGGGCGAGCAGGCTCGTCAGCGGCGCGCGGAGGACGGACTTCTCCACCTGCTCCAACATGAGGCTGTTGTGAACCCAGCCCTGGCCACTCTGGATGTCCTGGGGCGTCGAGGACGGATGCCCACCCCAGGGCAGCGAGATGAGCGCATAACCCGCCGCGGGCCAGGTGTTCACCGCCACCGTGCCATAGCGCAGCTCGCGAATGGCCTTCTCCAGCGCGGCCGCCACGGCCGGGTCCTTCAGCGAGCGCGGGTGGATGATGAGGGTGGCGTTCAGCGTTCCCCACACCTTGTCGTTGAGGAACGACACCGCGCTGTCGAGGAAGGCCACCGGGTCATCCGCGCCGGGCAAACCCGTCTCCGAGAGCACCGTGCACCACGGCTCGTGACGGAAGACGCGGTCCTCGGCCTGCCGCGAGTCCACGTCCGGAATCAACGCGAAAGGCAGCTCGCCCACACCCGCGTGGCCCACCTGCCGCAGTTGGGAACGCCCCTCGGTGAACTGGCGCCAGCGCTGGTCCGCGCCCGGGTAGTAAGCGCGTCGCACGGCGGCCTTGCCCAGGCTGGCCTCCACCGCATCCACCACGTGCTCGCGCGGCTTCCAGGCCTTGGGCTGCACCAGCAGCTTCGCCGCGTTGCAGTTGAAGGACGCGTTGTTGGCCACCATGCCGGCGATGCTGTCCGCCTGGAAGCGCAGCTCCCCTTCCGAGTACGGCCCCGGCACCACCACCACCGGCGAGATGTTGCCCAGCTCGCTCGTGAAGGGCTTGCGCAGCAACGGCTCGTTGCGCGCGCGACGGGCCTCCGCCTCCGGACCCGGCGGCCCCCACACCAGCGCGTCATGCGTCTTGTCGCTGCCGGTGATGTGGACTTCATCCACCGCCGCGTGCCCCACCAGCACCGCGCCCTCCTCCGCGCCGCCGTACACCACGGCGAAGACATCCCGCCGCGTCAGCGAGGCGAAGGCCTGCTCCAGCATGGGCCCCAGGTAGGCGTTCACCGGGTTCATCTTGAGGACGCACGCGGCGCCCTCGACGAAGAGCTTGTAGAGACAGTCGGCGGGCGGAATCGAGTTGACGTTGCCCGCTCCGAGCACCGCGCACAGGCGTCCGTCGTGTGGCTTGCGGTAGAACGAAGCCTGGTGCTCGCGGAGGTTGCTCGCCGTGACGCCGGGGAGGAAGTGGACCTCCCCCTCGGCGTGGGGCAGCAGCATCCCCTCGAGCGCGTTCATCGGGTAGATGCGCGCCGCGAGCCTTCCGTCCTCCAGCGTGCGCAGGCGAGAGGCCGGGATGCGCGGGACACCGTGACGTTGGATGTCTCGTAGGGAGGCGGCCAGCAGGCGCAGATTGCGCACCACCACCATGGGCCCGGCCAGCCACTCCTCGCCAGCCAGGGGGCTGTTCGGGTCGATTCCCTTCGCCTCACACGCCGCGCGCACGCTCGGCTCGGCGATGGCCATGTAGCCACGGCTGAGGTCCTCCAGCAGCGAGAGGCGTTCGGGAATCCCGAGCTTCACCCACGCTCGCGAGCCTGCCTTCACCCGCTGGATGATGGTCTCCAGCGTACCGGTGGGAGTACTGCGGGGCGTGGCGGCGAGGCTCATGGGGACCTCCGGCAGCGGGCGGGCTCCTCAAGGTAGAGGAGCGCCAGCCCGCGCGTCACAAGTCCCCACGCGGACCGTCATCAGGTGGGCAACGGCTTGCCCAGGCCCTTGCGCAGCGCCTCGTCGATGACGGACTGGATCTTCTTTTCCGCGTCGCGAACCTGGTTCTCATGTTGCTTGGCGAGCTTCTCCTGCTCGCGGCCCAGCTCCTCCTGTTGCTTGCCGAGCTTCTCCTGCTCGCGACCCAGCTCCTCCTGTTGCTTCGACAACTCCTCCTGCTTCGCGTCGAGGGCGTCGATCTCCTTGTCGAGTTCGGCCTCCTGCTTGTCCAGCTCCGCCTCGCGACGCTCGCGCTCGGCCTCGGAGAGCGAGTCCAGACGAGCGGATTGCAGATGCAGCCCCGCCCGCTTGTGAGCCAGTTCGGCGTGCTGCAGGCCCAACTGTCCCTGCTGCACTCCCAGCGCGCCCTGCTTCATTCCCAGCTTGCCCTGCTCCTCGCCCAGCGCGCCCATGCGCGTACCAACTCCACCTTGGACCAGGCCGAACTTCCGGATGGGCTCCAGCGCGGCCTTCATCGCCGCCAGGGTGGCCGTGTCGCGGATGATGAACGCCTCGCCCTTGCGGCGGACGTAGAGCAGCTCGCCGCCGTTCTTGTCCTTGAACATCTTCGCGAGCTTCAGGTCCACCGTGCTGCCGCGCATCGTCGCCTTGTCACCGGAGAGCAGCACGTAGCTGGAGTCGTCCTCATCGTCGTAGTCGGGAGGAGAAGGCGGCGAGGGCGGAGTCGGAGGCGCCACGGGGGCGGCGGGCACACCGGCCATCGCCAGACGCGGCGTCAGAGGGGCAGCGCGCGGCGCCGCAAGGGCCAGCATCGGCCTCGGCGCGACAGGGGACGGCCCGGAGGGAGACGCCACCGCCATCGGCGCGATGGGGCTCAGCCCCACTGGAGACGCCACCCCCACGGGAGTGACGAGGGTCGGACTCACTGGAGATGCCACCGCCACCGGCGCGACAGGGCGCGGCCCCACCGGAGACGCCGCTATCGGCGCAACAGGACTCGCAACGGCGATCGGCGTCGGCGCGGCCATCGTCCCGGTGCGCACCGTGCCCTGCTTCCTGGAAGGCACCGCTGCTGGCTGGGCGCTGTCGGTCGACGTCGGCCCACCGGGACGCGTCTCCGCCACGGCCGTCAGCGCGGGAGGCGCGCTCCCCTGCTTCGACTCTGTCTCCGCCACCGACTTCGCTTCCTGTCGGGCGACGACCTGGAAGGGAATCAGGGCCACGAGCCCCAGCGCGGAGAGCGTCACTTTCAACCAACGACGGGAACGGGAGGAACCGATGTCGACGTGCTCCAGCATGCTCAACCTCCTGTGCAACGCGTGAACGTGGGCGGACGCACCGAGCGCGGCGGCGGTCCCATGAGGACGGGTGACTCCGAAGGCGAGCAACAGCTCGCCGTAATCCGCGGGCTCCGCGCCTGTGAGCCGCAGCGCTTCCGCGTCACACGCCTCCTCACGGGCCAGCGCGTATTCACGGGCCGCCCGACGCGCGAGCGGATGAAAGAAGAGCAGCGCCTCCGCGAGCGCGGGCACCCAGCCGAGCCACAAGTCACCGCGCTTCAGGTGCGCCACCTCGTGTGCCAGCGCCATGCGCAGCCCTTCCACCGGAAGCCGCCGCACCGCCTTCGTCGGCAGCACCACCACCGGAGACCACAACCCCGTGGCCAGCGGGCTCGCCACCTCGTCCGACACGAGCAACCTGGGAGCGCGTCGCAGTCCCGCGCTCTCGGACAGCTCGAGGACCTCGGACTCCAATACCGGGTGCTCCAGGGGGCGGGCGTTCCGGCGCAACCGCCGCATCAACGCCCAGCTCCGCACCTGCGCTCGCACCTGCCACAGCACGCCCACCACCCACGCAGCCAGGAGCGCCAGCACGACGAACTGCTTCCAGCCTGCTCCCGAGGCACGTGCCCCAGGCGTCGACGGCTTCAGCAGTCCGCCCGCGACGACCTGCCCGCCCTCCGTGAGACGCGGAGACTCGGCCCCCAGCACCTTCGCGGCGTGACCGCCCTCCGTCAGGCGCGGAGACTCGGCCCCCAGCACCTTCGAGACCTGCCCGCCCTCCATGAGATTCGGAGTTCCTGCCTCCGACCTCCTCGCGCCCTGCCCGCCTTCCGCGAGACGCGGAGACTCGGCTCCGAGCATCCTCGCGACCTGCCCGCCCTCCGTGAGATTCGGAGATCCTGCCTCCGACATCCTCGCGCCCTGCCCGCCTTCCGCGAGACGCGGAGACTCGGCCCCCGGCGCCTTCGTGCTCTGTCCCGCCGGCACCAGGTGGACGGCGCCTCCCACCATCCCGAGGTTGCCCACGTGCGCGTCACGCTCGCCCACCAGACCGTGCGCCGCGCCGATGGACGGAGCCCATCCCTCCGAACCTCGTGACACGGGCGACGCCCCCACCGCTCCGCCCTCGACGAGCGGCGCGCCATCGGACTCCGACGACTCCGCCTGCCCGGAGAGGAACGCGAGCGACGCGGGCAACACCGGCAGCGCCAGCGGACGCGGCCCACCCAGCGACACCACGAACTTGAGCGCCACCAACCACCACATGCCCGCGCGCAGCGAGGCCGGCATCCGCGTCCACAGTCGCGTCACCGCCCACACCAGCGCGGCACACAGCGCGCCCTGCCACGACGCTCGCCACAACCCTTCCGGCCACGACGCCAACCACGTGGCCCCATCCATCAGCCATTCGGTCCGCATGGAGCTATTCCTTCCGCTTCTTCGAGCGAAGCCGCGCCACCACATCCTGGAGCTGCGCGAGGTCCTTGTCGGAGACGTCATCCGCGTCAGAGAGATACGCGGCGAACGGCGACAGCGAGCCGGACAGCGTGCGCTGGACGAAGTCACCCACCACGTCCCGCAGCAGCTCCCCCTCCCGCACCGGCGAGGCGTACTGGAACACGCCCTCCACCTTGCGCCGCGTGAGGTAACCCTTCAGCCGCAGCCGCTCCATCACCGTCAGGATGGTGGAGCGCGCCAACCCCTGCGGCTCACCGAAGCGCTCCACCACCTCGCCCACCGTCGCGGGCCCGTGCTCGGCCACGTACCGCAGCACCGACAGCTCCTGCTCTCCCACCGGCTTCTTCATGACCGTCCTCTGACGACAACTGTAGTCACAAGAGAAGTACGCTTGACTACAGCCGTAGTCAAGCGGGTACCAAGGGAAGAAGCGACCCTTTCCCGCCACTGGGATGAGTCCCATGTTTGGGAATGAGCGGGCGACATGCCGCACGGAGGTGGCGCCAGTGTCGAAGGGCGACATGCGGGAGGGGCAGGCAAGGCCGGACGCCTCCGCTCCGGCGAGTCCGTCCCGTGCGCCAGAGCGACTCCTCCAGGTGGGCACAAGCCTCCACGCCGCGCTCATCGTGGACGCGAAAGGACGCATCGTCTGGATGGACACAGTGCTGGCCCTGGCGGCCGGCTGGGAGCAGGGCGACGTCGAGGGACGGAGGTCAGAGGAGGTGCTCGCCCGGCTGCCCTGGCTCGCGCGCGCGGTGGAGTCGGCACTGTCGAGTGGACAGGGGCTGGGCGAAGGCAGCGGACGAGGGCAGCGGCTGCGAGCCCTGGTGCTGGCCGTCCATGGGGACAACGGCTCGGTGCTGGGAGCCTGCGCGCGACTCCAGCCTCGGGAGTCTCCAGAGGTGGCGAGGGACGCGCTGACCGCGGAGCTCTCACACGTCCGCAAGCGCTACGAGGACTTCATCGACAGCATCGACGGCATCGTCTGGGAGGCCGATGCCGAGTTTCGCTTCACCTTCGTCAGCAAACAGGCCGAGCGGCTCCTGGCCATCCCCGCGGAGGCGTGGATGCGCGACCCGGATTTCTGGGCGCGACATGTCCACCTGGATGACTGGGCCGCAGTCGTGTCCTCCTGTCTGACCGCCTGGAGACAGGGGCGGCCCCAGGAGTTCGAGTACCGCATGCTGGCCGCCGACGGGCACATCGTCTGGATGCGCGCCCACGTCACGGCCGTCTCGGAAAATGGCCAGCAGATGCTGCTGCGCGGGCTGATGGTGGACGTCACCGAGCAGCGCCAGTCCCGCGAACGCCTGGAGCACGCCCACTCGGTGCTGCGCGCGACGTTCGACTCCATCGCGGACGGCGTCATCGTGGTGGACGCGGAGCGACGAATCATCGCCTACAACAAACGCTTCCAACTCATGTGGGGCCTCAGCGACGAGGTGATGGAGTCACGCGTCGCGCAGCGGGCGCTCGCGGCGGCGGCGCCGTTGACGAAGGACCCGGCGCGCTTCGTCTCGCGCATCCAGGACCAGTACCTCCCCTCGGACGCCATCAACGTGGACCCCATCGAGCTGCGCGACGGACGCATCTTCGAGGGCACGTCCCTGCCGCAGCGGATGGGCGACGCCATTATCGGCCGCGTGTGGAGCTACCGGGACGTGACGGAAGAGCGCCGCGCGAAGGTCGAGCGGGAGCGGCTGCTCGTCGCGGAGCAGAATGCCCGGGAGCAAGCCGAGGAGTCCTTCGCGCTGCTCGACACGTTCCTCAACCACGCGCCCGTGGGGCTCGCCTTCATCAACCGGGAGCTGCGCTACCTGCGCATCAACGAAGCGCTCGCGTCACTGCATGGGCGCACGCGCAACGAGGAGCTGGGCAGGACGGTGTGGGAGATGAACCCCAACATGGCCCCCGCTTTCGCGCCGCTGATGCTCCAGGTCATGGAGACGGGCGTCCCCCTGAGCGACATGGAGATGTCCGGCCACGTGCCCGCGACTCCCCACGAACTGCGGCACTGGCGCGTCAGCTACTACCCGGTGCGGACGCCCAGCGGCGGCATCGTCGGCCTGGGCGCCGTCGTCATGGAGGTGACGGCGGAGCACCGCGCCCAGCAGGAGCGGGAGCGGCTGCTGAAGGAAGCACAGGAGGCCATCAGCGTCCGGGACGACTTCCTGTCCATCGCCGCCCACGAGCTGAAGACGCCGCTGACGCCGCTCAAGCTGCACCTCCAGATGATGAAGCAGCAGGCCTCCGCCGGCCATGCCCCCAAGCCGCACCACGTGGACAAGGCGCTCGCCCAGGTGACGCGGCTGTCCGTGCTCATCCACGACCTGCTGGATGCCACACGCATCGAGGCCGGCAGGCTGGAGCTGCGCCGAGGGCCCGTGGAGCTGCAGGCGCTCGCCAGCGAGGTGCTCGCGGAGGTCCGCCCGCTCGGCCCGCAGCACACGCTGGAGTACGAGGCGCCCCCGGAGCCGCTCGTGGTGGAGGGAGACCGGGGACGGCTCGCGCAGGTGCTGACCAATCTGTTGGAGAACGCCTTCAAGTACAGCCCCAGCGGGGGCGTGGTGCGGCTGACGCTGGAGCGCGACGGAGCCGAGGCCCGGATGGCGGTGAAGGACTCGGGCATCGGCATCCCCGAGGACCAGCGCGAGCACCTCTTCCAGCGCTTCTTCCGCGCGCGCAACGCGCCCATCTCCGGCTTTGGCGGGCTGGGGCTGGGGCTCTACATCTGCCGCGACATCGTCGAGCGCCACGGCGGCCACCTGGAGGTGGACACAGAGGTGGGCAAGGGCTCCACCTTCCGCGTCACCCTGCCCTTGGAGCCCGGGGACACCTGAGGCTCAGCGCTGGAAGTCCACGCCCACGCCCATGCCCGCCGTCACGCCGCGCACCAGCTGCCCATCCGCCTGCGGGAAGTGCACCGTGCCGCCGGAGCCCCAGGCATACAGGTGGTTCACCAACCGCTGGCGGACCTCCACGCCCAGCGAGTAGCGCGGCCTGTCTCCCAGCGCCGTCAGCACCGCGCGCGCCAGGGCCCGGGTGCGGCCTCCAGGCAGCTCGAAGCCCGCGGACACATCCAGGTCCGTGCGACCGAAGCCGTGGTACTGCGCGGCCAGGCTGCCCAACAGCAGCGTCGTATCCGCGCTGCCCTTGGCGATGGACGCCTCCAGGTAGCCGGCGAAGCCGTCGGGGAGTTCCTCGTCGGCGATGGGCTGCTCCGTCAGGCCCGTGCCGGAGAAACGCCCCAGCTCGTAGTCCGGACCGAACATGCCGAAGCGGAAGCGCCCGCCCTGCTTGCGGCCCTGCAGCGTGAAGCTCAGCTGCGTGCCGCTCTCCATCTGCCCCTCCATCGCCACGCCCAGCAGACCACCGACGGCCGGCGAGTGCGCCTCCGCGAAGCGCGCGCCACCGGCGAGCAGCGCCCACGCGCGCAGGCGCTCACCCTTGTAGAGCGCCACGTCACCACCCACCGAGGCCAACGTCATGTTCGGCGTCTCGCCGCCCGCCTTCGCCGCGTCGTGCGCGGCGGACAGGCGCAGCAGGTAGCGGTCGAACTTGTTCGCGTCATCACTGGCGGCGCGGCCCAGGTCCAACATCACCTCGCCCGCGAAGATGCGCGCGCCCAGCACGTCGCTGGCCAGAATCTCCGCGCGCACCGGCCCCTTCAACATCGTCAGCGAGCCACCCGCGGGGTGATAGTCCGGCGACAGCACGTTGCTGTAGCGGCCCATCAGGTATCCACGGCCCAGCGACTCGTCGGCGAAGGGCTCCACGCGCAGGTAGAACGGCGACTGTCCCTCCTGGCCGATGCGCAGCATGCGCACCACCTGGCCGATATCGCTCAGCTCGTCCCAGTCCTCGCGGCGCAGGCGCCCGCCGTAGTCGCCGTCCGCCTGCTTCGGCTCCTCGTCCACCATGCGCAGCCGCAGGTTCGCGCCCAGTCGCAGCACGAAGGAGTCCCCCTTCGTCAGCCCCAGCGACGGGTACACCCGGATGAACAGGTCCTGTCCGCCGTCCGGCGTCCCGGAGGGAAGGCTCAGGCCACCGGCCTCGAGCTGACCGCTGAAGCCAAAGCCCTCGCCGCCCACGCGACTGCCGGGCGGCGCGGGCTCATCCAGGCGCGCCGCCGACACGGGCGTGTCCTGGCTGGAGGGCGCGGGCTCCTCCTCGTAGATGGTGGAGCTCTGGTTGGAGACGAGGGCGAAGAGAGCGAGAAGGGGGGCACCAGTCATCGTCCCCTGAGTCTACCCGGCCCCGTGCTCCAGCGAAGCAGCCAGCCCTCACGGTGTGGGTGACACTGCCGAGCCTCGGCACACCCGCCGCGCGGGGGTGACACCCATGTCACGCTCCGCCGCTGCCCGAGCGGGCCCGCGCACCGACGGCCTCAGCCTCCGCAGCGGCCGCTCTCGTCATCCGGGCCCGCGGGGAGAATCGCGCGGTGGGGACGCTCCTCCGCCGCGCCCACCAGCCAGCGCGACAAGAGCCGGACGCCTGAGGCGAACAGCCCGTCCTCCGCGCCACGCAGCGCCTCGAAGAGGGACTCGTCCAGCACGGAGTCCTCCGGGTCGATGACCAGCTCCTCCGGCTCCAGCGACTTGAGCAGCGGGCTCTGGTCGAACACCGTCTCCAGGGGGTGCGGGCGGAGCCGGTGCAGGCCCGCGCTCGCCACCGCGTCCAGCCATTCCACCCACGTCGGGTCCGCGCGAGCCAGTGGCATCAGCTCCTCCGCGCCCGACAGCCCCGCGTGCTCGGCCAGGAGCGACACGCGGACGCGGCGGATGGCACGAGCGACGACGTCGCCCGCCTCTTCCGACTCCCAGCTCAGGTTCAGCTCCGAGTCCAACCCGAGGCTGCGATTGGTGGTGTTCGCCGAGCCCAGCGTGAGGAAGCGGTCATCCACCACCATCACCTTCGAGTGGATGTATGTGAAGACATCGGCGCCCGTCTCCGGATTGCGCCCCGCCGAGCAGTACACCCGGAAGGTGTGTCCCGTCTCCAGCGCCATCCGCTCCAGCGTGCGCAACAGCCGCACCTGGGCCACGCCCATGGCCAGCTGCTCGCGCAGGGCCTCCGGCTGTCGGGGCAACACCAACACCACCTGAATCGGTGGACGTCCGGACGCACGGAAGCGCTTCACCAGGGCCTGGAAGATGGCCCGCGACGAAAAGTATTGGTTCTCGATGTAGATGAACCGGTCGGCCGCCTCGATGGCATCCAGGAACAGCGCGCGCACCTCCTGCACGGCCTCCTGCGGTGGCACGAGCGTCTTTCCGAAGGTGCGGCTGATGGCCACCGGCCCGGGTGGCGCCGGCACGCTGGACGAGAACGTCACGTCATCCCGCGCCACGCGCGGCAGGTGCAGCTCTCCTCCGCCCGAGTGCGCCCAGCGCGCCTCGAACAGCTCCGTCAGGCGCTCCACCACCGGACCGGTGAGCACCGACTGCACGTCATGGTAGGGCCCATGCGGGTCCCTGCCGCTGTCACACCGCAGCTCCGAACCCACCCGGTGGTCGCGGTCATCCCAACGGCAATCACAGACATCCATCCCGCCCGTGAAGGCCTGCACCCCGTCCACCACGACCAGCTTCTGGTGATGGGCTCCGTACAAGGGACTGGAAGCGTCGAAGCGGAAGCGCACGCGCTCGTTCGTCGTCCAGTTGAACAACAGGTGCTGCATCCACTCGCGCTCCATGGCGAGCAGCAGGCTGAAATCCCACGCCAGGATGTAGACGTGCAGCTCCGGGTTGGCCCGGCACAGCGCGTCCAGCATGGGCAGCAGGCGCACCTCGCCGCCCCGCGCTTCCTCCAGGTCCTCGCCCCGAAGCAATGACACGTCACTGTCGAACTGCCAGCCCGTCATCGCGATGTAGCGACGGGCCTTCTTCGCGGCCCGGTACAGCTCTCGGTAGTAGGCGCGCCCGTCCACCAGCACGCCGCCGTCGCTCGCCTCTTCCACCGTCCAGCAGTTGCGCCCGGGAATGATGATGCGCTTCACGCTGTCCGCTCCCCTCGCCGCCGCCCTCCCCCAGCGC
>NZ_JABUMQ010000321.1:0-13019 GCF_013336645.1 Myxococcus sp. CA039A
CTCGAAGCCCCGGCCCTCCGCCCCGCGCGCACCTGGGCGCGCGTGCCGTTACCAGGGCCGAGCCGAATGGCCGAAAATGGGTAAAGGCGGCCATTCGGCGTCACTGCCCCCACGCTGTTTCGCGCGCTTACGAGCCCTCGTGAGGGGCCGAAGCGCCGAGGCCCATGGCCGCTTTCCGCTGGTTGGGCCGCCTGCCGCCCGCCCTCGTGGCCCAGCTCCTCCCCAGTCAACTTCACCGCCTACCCCCGCTGGGCGCAACCATGCCTACCGACGACGTCAGCACCCCTACCCCGCCTACCCCTGACGCCAGGGTGGGGGGTGGTGCGATCTTTCGTGCGGGGTGCGCCGCCGTGGCGTGTACCTGGGGCCCTTTTCGAGAGAGTCACCCCCGAAAAAGTGAACACCCCTCCCCTGATCATTTGCACTCGGTAAGTGAACGCCTCGCGCTGTTCACTTTCGCCGGCCGCGCCTGGGGCAGTCCGCGCGGGCCCCGCGCACAGCCGCCCCTCACCGCCTCCGCGCGGCACCCCGGCCCAACCAGGGGCTCTCGCGGGCGCTCAGCGCGGAGGCGGCACACCCCATCAGCAGGGCAGGTCCTGCGTCACGCGCACCAGCTCGTCGTCCGAGGGGTGCGTGTAGATGACGGTGGACTCGATGCTGCGCTGGCGCGCGAAGCGCTGGGTGAGGCGGATGTCCTTCGTGCGCCGATACACCCCGGTGCACGCGGTGTGGCGCACGGTGTGGAAGTTGAGGTGCCTGTCCAGGCCCGCGCGCTGCTGCCAGACTCCGAACGCGTGGCGCACCTGCCGCATGGACAGGCGCAGTCCCAGGCGACTCAGGAAGAGCGGCGCCAAGGGCCCCACTTCATGCCCCTGCGAGCGCTTGAGGCGCAGCAGCTTCTCCAGCTTCGCGCGCACCGTGTCCGAGAGGACGACCTCCTGGGGGCCCGGGTGCCGACGGCACCCCTTGAAGACGCGCAGGGGCACGTGCCGGCGTGCGCGTCCGCGCTCGTCGAAGATGTCGCCGATGTTGAGGGCCACGAGTTCGTGCTCGCGAAGGCCCGAGGCCAGCGCGAGGCTGTACAGGCAGTGGTCCCGGAATCCATCCCGGTGCTCTCCCGTGACGCGCAGCAGGAGCGCCACCTCCTTCTCCGTGAGGGTACGGGGTGGGCGAGTGACAGCGGCATAGGCAGACATGGCGACTCCGTCGTGAAGAGGACGCGGCCATGCACGCTCTGGTGCCGCGAGAAAGCAACGGAACATGCAGGGAGGACAGCGTGACGCTCGGCATCGTCAAACGCACCGAGGACGACCTCACCCAGTGGCTGGCCACCGAGTCGGGCTTCATCTCCGGCCTATGCCACTACGACAGCGAGCCGGTGGTGCTGGAGCCCTACCAACAGGCCCTGCTCGACAACCGCTCCCGCTTCCGCTGGGTGGCGAAGAGCCGCCAGGTGGGCTTCTCCTTCCTCTTCGCATTGGAAGCCCTCGCGCGCTGCCACCTGCGTGACGGCCACACGGCGGTGTTCGTCTCCTACAACTTGAGCGACGCCGTGGAGAAGGTGCTCATCGCCCGGCAGGTGTACGAGGAACTGCCGCTCGCCTACAAAAAGAAGCTCGTCACCGACGCGAAGACAGAGCTTGCCTTCGAGTCGAACTCCCGGGGCCGGCGCCTCTCGCGCATCATCAGCGTGCCGTCCAAGCCTCCGCGCGGAAAGCGAGGTGACGCGTACCTTGATGAGCTGGCGCATTACATTAACGACCGCGAGGTCTACACGGGCAGCACCGCCCTCATCCTCCGCTCCCACGGGCAGCTCACGGGCTGCAGCACGCCCCTCGGACGACGCGGCATCTTCTGGGAGATCGCCTCGCAGGAGCTGCGCAAGTACCCGCACCACACGCGCCAGCAGGTGCCCTGGTGGCTGTGCCGCTTCTTCTCCCTGGACGTGAGGCGCGCCGCCGTGGAGGCACCCTTCATGCCCACCGAGGAGCGCGTCACTCGCTTCGGGCGCCCCGTCCTCGTGGAGCAGTTCGACTCCCTGCCGCAGGAGGACTTCCAACAGGAGTTCGAATGCCTTTTACGTCGACGAGTCCTACAGCTTCTTGCCCTACGAGCTCATCCTCCCGTGCACCACCGACGAGCTGCCGCTGGCCCAGGACGCCTCCGACGTGCCCGTGCCCCAGGGGCGCCTGGTCGCGGGCTTCGACGTGGGCCGCACCCGCGACAGGTCCGAGCTGGCCGTCTTCGAAGAGGTGGCGGGCCGCTTCACGTGCCGCATGCTGCGAAGCTTCGAAGGCATCCCCTTCGCGGAACAGGAAGCCCACCTGCGCCGCCTCCTCTCCGTCCTGCCCGTGGCACGCCTCAGCGTCGACCGCAGCGGCATCGGCATGAACCTCGCCGAGAACCTTGCCCGCGACTTCCCTCAAGTCGCTGCGGAGAACTTCACCAACGAGGCCAAGGAGCGCTGGGCCACCGACTTCAAAATTCTGCTCCAGCGCCGCGACGTCACCTTGCCGCGTGAGCGCGAGCTTGTCGGGCAGATTCACTCCATCAAGCGCCGCGTGCTGCCCTCGGGGAAGGTGTCCTTCGACGCCGAGCGCACCAACCGCGGGCACGCGGACAAGTTCTGGGCAGTCGCCCTGGCGTGCCAGCGCGAGCGGGGGGCGGAGCGACGAGGAAGCGGGGAGATTGGAGTGCGGGTGATTGGATAGTAGGAGCGCTCTCCCGCCACAAGTAAATGAAGCATATTCCCCTCGGGCAAGATCCCCTCTCCACTCACCTATTCCGGCATCGGCTCAATAGGGAAACCACTTATCGGATTCATCTTCAAATCAAACAGGGGGTCAATCACCGCCTCTCGCCCCTGCCCCAAAATCTCACGCAAAAAAGCATCAAACTCCCCATCATCACCAATAACATCCACGCGAAACTGATCAACAGGAACACCTGCATCGCGCCAGTTCTTAATAAAACGCCCAAGCTCAAGTGGATCGCTGATCAGAAAAACACAACTCCCCACCCCAATCTCCTTCTCCTCCGACACCGTTCGAAGCACGCATAGCGGAGCATAATGATTGTCATACACATCATTAAGAACTCCAATCTCGGCCGTGTACGCGACCATCTCCACCAGCAGAACTCGGTCAGGAGTTCCTGAACGATTCAACATCAACAGAAACGAAAGCGTCCCAAATTCGCCATCTTCAGTGTAGCACAGAGGATTGCCGGCAGTGGCCGCCCTACCTAGCCACGCAGTCATTTCTGCAACCGCCGACTCGCCCTTGGACTTCCTAAAGCGATGAACCTTCCCTCGCTTAGCCGCATATCGATAGGTACCACTCTCCATCTTGAACCGCATGCAGAATCCAAATTGCCCAGGGAGGTAGTTTGGATCCCAGGCTACATGAGCAATCGGCACGTTCTTTTCTTTCAAGGAAGCCATAAGCCCCTGACCACGACGCAACTGTTCAATCCAGAGCTGGAGATCAAAGTCCACCAACAATGGGTGCTTCTCAAAAAGCTCTCCTTGCGGGCGCCCCAGAACCCTATGACATGGAGCGACGCATCGAGAATGAACAATACCAACTTGATGCTCTTTCGACGCCTCATCCACCTCAACGAACTCCGAATCTCGTGCAGACACGGGGAAACCACAAACCACACAAATGAGCTTTCGAGCCCGTGCGCGCATCAATTCGGCAACACGAATAGAATGCGCCTCCGCATAAGGAGTACGGTCAGCGCTTTCGTTCAAATCAGAATCCACAATAGCCACCTTAAACGCCCTGTAGCGCTCAGCATTCTCCTTCAAGTAGCGAATCATCCCAGCGACAGTAGCAGTCCGACGACGCAACTGAACCGTCACGCCGCTCTTCATGACACACACACCACCCTCGAATCGACTGCGACGCGAACCATCTTCATTAAAGCGAAGAAGTGTCATCACATAGAGCAGCTTAGGCTCACCATCAAGAGTTCCAAGAATCACCTCGCGCCCCGACGATGGCGAATCGGCGAGCTCGAGCTGAATACCTTCACCATCATTGACCGCATCAGGAATTGGAACCGGAAGTCCTGCGAACACAATTCGCTCCAGGGATTCACGCACACACGAGAACCGCCCAGTGGCATATCTAAGACTTTGTACAATCACCGCAGACCACACGAGATTTAAGTTTTCCCGGGCATGAGGAAGAGATTGCAACATCGTAAGTGCGCTGCGTTCTTCAGCGCAATTCGCCTCTACCCCCATAGAAACAACCCGGATTTGACTACAGATCCCAACAAATTCCTCCTCCGTCAACCGCCGAGACGCAGCCTCAAAATAGCTCGCCTCCAAGCCCTGGCGGAACGTTGCAAACACCGACATCTCCTGCTTAGACCTGGGGTTTCCGGAATACCCTCCCGGATTTAATCGGATCGAGAGCAGAAGTTTTTGAAGCACACCTGAAACGTTGCGAGAGGCCGCAGGAGAAACGATCAAGACATAGTACTCCGAAGGATTCTGCCCAAGATACCGACAAACGAATTGATCAAGCACCCCTCGAAACTCCGACGTCTCGACCGCAGACAAGTCAATCGAACGCTTCGCCTGAACAAACACCGCCGCATCTTTCGAATTCAACAACAAATCATCTACAGAAGCAGCAGTCTCCCAGGACACTGTCTCGACAACAAACGGCGCCTCAAGTTCAAGCAGGTACGAAACGTCTGTCCGCGTGAGCATTGCAACAGCAAACCATGCACCTACTCGTTGCTGAAACTCGATTCCCGCGTTAGTGGCGGCACCGCCAGCCAAGTTTGTCATGAACGGGATGCTACCGTCCCTGCGTCGGCAGCCACAGTGCTCTGAGGAGGCTACGACGTCATTTGCCGAGGCCCCTAGCAGCATCAAATGAGTCTCTGCCTACCCAGCCCCAGTAAACCACATCACCCGACACACTATGCGGCGCGAAGCGCCTGCTGTTCCTTCAAACGGGACTAAGCATAGTTCAAATGCGTTTCGGGCACTCCATTCTCACCGAGCAGTACGGCTCCCTGCCGCAGGAGGACTTCCAGCAGGAGTTCGAATGCCTTTTACGTCGACGAGTCCTACAGCTTCTTGCCCTACGAACTCATCCTCCCGTGCACCACCGGCGAGCTGCCGCTGGCTCAGGACGCCTCCGACGTGCCCGTGCCCCAGGGGCGCCTGGTCGCGGGCTTCGACGTGGGCCGCACGAGAGACCGCTCGGAGCTAGCCGTCTTCGAAGAGCTGGCGGGCCGCTTCACATGCCGCATGCTTCGCAGTTTCGAGGGCGTCCCCTTCGCGGAGCAGGAGGCCCACCTGCGCCGCCTCCTCTCCGTCCTTCCCGTAGCGCGCCTCTCCGTCGACCGCAGCGGCATCGGCGTGAACCTCGCGGAGAACCTCGCCCGCGACTAGGCCCTTGAATGCCTGTGCCAATCCGAGCAGTCGGTTTACACCCACCCCGTCCTCGTCTCCAGCAACAAGCCACCTTCGCACGCGCAGTGACGAAGACGGGCGCAACATGCTGGTGTGCGTGGTGGTTGGGCTCGTGACGAGGGGGAATATGACTGCTCCACTTCAGCCTCTGATCGTCGCCAACAGGGTGCGGAGATGCGAACCTCTGCTCGGTGAGCTCTTCGCTCGCGATATTCGTCCAGATGCCTTCGAGCGATTCCGTCGTAGGTTCGCCCCTACGGAGGAGCCGCCCAACGTCGACCCTGCCTCCACGAAGGCCCCCTGAGCTGCAGGAACAGTGAGTTTTCATCGCCCCAAAAGGCACCGACGTCACAAACACGCCAGCCTCACATGCAAACAACCCGTCACACTATTAACACCCAAGTCGACCTTAACCAGTTCCTCAACAAGAGTTTCACATTTCCTGTCGGCATCGACGACTCCGGCCCCCTACCACCGCGCAACAAGCACTACGCCCCATTACGAGCCACCGTTCGACAAGGCTTCAAAGTCACTGCGCGAGAGCTACTTCATGCGATTGGATGCAAGTCGACGGCGCTGCCATCCAACAACGTCAACGAGTGCATCAACTCTGCCTACCCGTTCTTCCATCTCCTAGACTTCAGCGGTTCAGAACTCCGCCTTCGACGAACCCTGGACTCAGACGTCCAGACAGCCCGAAGCCAGGAAATTGGAATAGGAATGATGTGCCTCTTCGCATCGCGACTCTGGAACATCCCCTGGGATCAATTAGAATCAATTCCAGCCCCAGAAAAACGATTCGACTACAGAGGAGCAAACAACTCGATCCGCGGAATCTTTGAAGCCAAGGGCACAAAATACAGCAGAAACCAGGGCGCCCACATTAAGCATGGCGTTGAGAAAAAGGCCGAACATCACAAGCGAGGAGAGCGCTATGACGTTGAACTCATCGTGAGCACTTGCATTGCGGCGAAAGAAGGGCGATCCCGAATCATGGTCGCCGATCCCGAATTCGACTTCGGCGAATTGGCCTTCGGCCCCGAGTCTTCCTATTTCTTTCGGCTCAGACATTATGCGCGCATACTCCACTACTCAGGGCTCACGCCGCTTGCCCGGACCATTTACGAAGAAGCACTCGAAATGATTCGGCCTCCCTTTGATCTCTACGGCCAGCTTCAAGTGCTTCCTCCTGTTGCGCCATCCGACTCCAGTCGGAACATACAACTCAGTCAGGTCCGAGCAGGGAAACGGGACTATTTAGGGAAATGGATTGACTACCAAATCCCCCCAAACGACCCGGAATCCAGCTTCAGCATCAAGCCGCGCAAAGCAGCAAAGCTCCTGTCTATCTTCCCTGAGAAACTCCGACTCTTTCAGGGGATCGACCTGGACATATTCGAGTCAATCCAGAGTGGCCGAATCGCGACGCTGACGGTCGACTCCGCCCCCTCAACTCCCTCACATGAAGAGATTGCGCCCGGTGAAGAGATTGCTCCCGGCATCCAGGCTTCTATCTTTCCCGACGGCTCAATCATGGCTGCATCCGTTTCAGGGGCAGGGAGTTCCAAATCCCCAGACATTACCGCTTGGCACCGCAGGAAGGAGGCGAGAAATCGCATCCGCTAACTTCTCAGGAGCCATCGTGGCAGGACGTCTCACAGGGTGCCTTTCCTCGGAGGAACAGCCACATCGAGCGGCTGTTCGAGGTTGGCGTCCACCTCAACTCACAACTCCAGCAATGCCTTCCCCGTCAGACCGATGAGAGCTTCCTCGAACGCGCGTCCCTCTCCCGGCGGAGGCAGCATCTGTTGATCGAGGGCGAACCAAACTGCCTGGGCGAACTCACTCAGCAACAGCACGTGCGCGTTCGGCACCTCACTCGTCGCCGCAACCCTGGTGCGATACGGGTTTCCAGCAGAGTCTCGGTACGCAAGAACAATTTCCATCTTCTGCGGAGGCGACTCTCGCGACTGAAAAATCAACACCGGAAGGTGATGCGAGAGCGCGTCGCGTAACTTGGAGGTCGACGTCCGCACAAAGGGGAACGCTGCCTCGATGCTCTCAATGGGGCCACCCCACCCCAGCGTGCGGACATCCGCTATCGCCTTCCACTTGCTTTGGATTGCGCTCTTGGCGCGAACGCGTGCCTCACGAAATTGCTCTTCCATCGCAGCCTCCCCACTCCGTTCGTATGCGACTGATCCCAACGGGAACGAGCCTAACATCGAGGCCTCGTGAGCACTCAGTCAGGCGCAGACGCGGGTACTCTTCGCGCATGCAGCGAATCACGGTCTGCGGGTAGCAGCCGATCACGCGCGGCTGCCGGCCCCAGACCTCTTCGCCCCCAAACCTACCGAGCCTTGACCTTCAGCCAGGCCTGCCGCCGGAAGGGGTACATTGAGCAGAGGCGGCGCCACGTCCACACCTCGCTCCGCGTCCACCAGTCCACCGGCACCTGGAGGCCGACGTCGCGCAGGTTGCCGAGGCCACGGTAGCCGACGCCGTCGAGGCCGTAGGCGGCGTTGGACTCCAGCACCAGCACCTTGTCCGTCTCCTCGTGGAAGTCCACGACAAGGAAGGTGTGCCCCGAGCCCCACTGGCTGTGCCACCCCTGGATGAGTGTCCAGGGGTGGGGCGGCACATCCTCCGACGGCGCCAGCAGGGCAATGCCGGACTCGACGGCAGCCGTCACGGGGGAGAAGTAGTCCTGGGTGGAGGCGATCATCATCTGCCGGTGGCGACGTGCGTCCCACGAGAAGGCCGCGCCGTGCGCCTCGGAGAAAGCCTTCACCAACAAGCCCTCGACGAAGGTGCAGCAGTTGTTAAGCCGGGGCGGCGCGAGCTGGACACGAACGCCCGGCAGCGCCCACGGGTAGTACGCCCGGCTCCCGTCATACCTGTAATCGGGAAACGCGCCCAAGAGCGTGAAGAGACGCTCCTCCAGGACGGCCAGCGGCTCGCTGTCGAACGACAGCCGGGCCATGGCAGGTGCGCTCTCCTGGGAGAGGAACGTTGCGTAACGCTGGGTGCGCCAGCGCGTGCACACCCAGGTGTCGAGCGCGCTCAGTTTCGGAACCAGCAGTCGGGCGTAATCAGTGTCGGGCGTGGGGTGGCGGGACTTCTCCTCGAGCACGAGATAGTCGCCCGCCTCGACATAGCCTCCAGGCTGCGTGCTCGTGTCCGGCAGCGCGAAGCCGCGCAGGCGCGCTGGCAGTCTCGCAACACGGTAGGTGTCCATGGTGTCTCCTCCACGTCGAAGTGGGGCTTCAACGTGTTCGCCATGGACGAAGAGACAGAGCCGGTCCTGTCATGAGGAGCCGGGTTCGTGCGGCCCACTCTTCGCGCGGGCGCAGCGCGCGTCAGGGCACCCAGTCCGCGTCGGGCGCGTCGTCGTCGGCGGCGCGCCACGCGCCGCAGTGGATGCAGAACACCCACCCCACATAGCCGGCCTGGGCCGCAGGGTGCTCGGGGTACTCCTCGGCCGTCACGAGGTAGTCGCTCGGATGATGCGTCTCCTCCTCACGCTCCGGGCACTCGCATGGGCACGTCGTCACGTCGTCCGCCGTGGCCGCAACGTCACCGGCGGGCGCGATGCCGCGCGCGTCCTCTTCTCGCATCAAACACTCCGGGTTTGAATTCATCAGCAGCCCTCCCAATCGTCTCTGTGACTCTCGGCAGCAGGAGGCACCTTCACGCATGCGCTTCGGCTCGCGCGCGGGCTCCCGCGTCAGCCGCAGGTGTCGCCAATAGCGCTCTGTCCTCCGACGAAGGCAACTCATTGATGCGCATGTCCTGAGCGGAAAAGCGCGCGCCGGATGTCCCCGAAATTGGGCCCGAGGCCTTTGTCCTCGCTGGAGGTGAGGCGCGCGGCCCCCAACGCCCTCGCACATCGAGGGCACCCCTCCCACCGCGCGCCTTGCCTCCACTTGGTCCGGGAGGCCCGTGTGCAGAGCGTCGTCAGAGTCTTCGTCCTTGCCTCCTCCTCGGGCGCGCCACACCCCGGGCAGGAATTCACAGTCGAGGCCTCCAGCCACGACGGGCTGCTGGAGGCGGTCCACGCCGAGCTGGCGGCCCGCGGCCACCGCGTGCGCGCCGTCTCGCACACCCCTACGGGACTCCTGGCTTACGTGGAGGACCGGTCGTGACGGTGCCCGCCGAGGTCCACCAGGCCGAGGAGCGACTCCAAGCCATCCTCAAGGCGGTGGTCGTGGGAGCCCGTGTCGACGAACCCGCCAGTCGCCCCGGGGGCGAGGAGTCCTTGGCCTTCTCCGACGCGGGTGCGCTCCAGCCCCCGTATGAGCCCGAGGCCCTCTGCCTCCTCGTCGAGCACTCCAACTCCTTGAGACAAAATGTCGACGCCTACGCCGTCAACATCGACGGCTTTGGCTACCGCTTCGAGCCCTTCATCGACTTCGACGCCGACGGGGCCCGGGAGAAGGTGGCCGACGCCATGGCCTTGGAGCGCCTGGCCGCGCGTGACGCGGGCACGCTGCCGCCAGGGACGCCTCTGCGCCCAACGGACGAGGAAGTCACCACCCACGCCGAGGAGGTGCGGCAGCAGGCCCGAGTCGAGAAGGCTCGCCTGGAGTCCTTCTTCGACTTCTGCTGCTTCGACGGCAGCTTCGTCGAGCTGCGCCGTCGCACCCGGCACGACGTGGAGGTGACGGGCAACGCCTATTGGGAGGTGCTGCGCGACGGCAAGGGCGACATCGCCCGCTTCGTCCACGTCCCCTCGTACACGGTGCGGCTCCTCCCCTTGGACAAGGAGGCCGTCGAGGTGCGCGAGCGCGTCCGCATCTCCGCCGTCAGCTTCGACACCGTCACCACCCGTCGGCGCCTGCGCCGCTACATCCAGGTGCAGGGCAGCGAGCGGGTGTACTTCAAGTCCTTCGGGGACTCGCGCGTTGTCTCCCGCCTCACCGGCCGCGTCTTCCCGGACGTCTCCGCACTCAAGGCTGCGGACGCCTCGGACGGCCCCGCCACGGAGCTCATCCACTTCGCCATCCACTCGCCGCGCTCGCCCTACGGCATCCCCCGCTGGGTGGGCACCCTGCTGTCCGTCCTCGGCTCCCGGCAGATGGAGGAGGTCAACTACCTCTACTTCAACAACAAGAGCGTTCCCCCTCTGGCGCTGCTCGTCTCCGGAGGGCGGCTCTCCGACGCCTCGGTGCCGCGCATCGAGCGCTTCATCGAGGAGAACCTGAAGGGGAAGGCGAACTTTCATAAAATCCTCATCCTCGAGGCGGACGGCGCCGGCACCGGCGACGGAGGCCGCGCGAAGATTGAGCTGCGCCCCCTGACGGACGCCCAGCAGCAGGACGCCCTCTTCCAACAGTACGACCAGCGCAACATCGACAAGGTGGGCAGCGCCTTCCGCCTGCCGCCGCTGCTGCGCGGCGACGGCCGTGACTTCAACCGCTCAGTGGCCGAGGCCCAGCTGCGCTTCGCCGAGGACCAGGTGTTTCAGCCCGAGCGCGACGAGTTCGACTTCCTCCTCAACCGCAAGGTTCTCGCGGACATGGGCGTGCGCTTCTGGCGCTTCCGCAGCCAGACGACGGCCACGAGAGACCCAGAGCGCATGACGGAGATGGTGGAGCGCCTGGTGCGCGTGGGTGTGCTGACTCCCGAGGAGGGCCGCCACCTGGCCGGCGACATCTTCCACAGGGAGTTCCGCAAGATTGCGGACGACTGGGTGAAGCGCCCCATCACCCTCACGCTGGCGGGCATTCAGACGGGCGTCGAAGACTTGATGTCCCAGAAGGACAAGGGCTCACTGCTGGGCGAGGCGAAACGCCTCTTGGGGCTGCGAGAAGAGCTTTGGGCCGAAGAGGAGCGCTTGGCCCAAGGACGACTGGCGCTGGCCCGCCGGTACATGGACACCGAGCACGTCCCCGTCCCGCGCGAGGAGTTCGACACCTGGTTCTCGGGGCAACCCACATGACGCCTGGGCAGCTTCAGCGCGCGTGGGTGCTCCAGGCCCAGGCGGACGCCGAGCGCGGTGTCCTGGAGTGCCGCATGTGCCAAAGGCGCGGTCCCCTGGAGGAGACGACGACGCTGTGGCGCAACGGCCTCCTCATCTTCGCGCTGTGTGACAGGTGCGCCGCCAGCCACGACGTCGTCTTCTCGCCCACTCAGGCCGGAGTCGACGTGCGAGCTAGGCGCCGCAGCCCCATGGAGCTGGTGACACACCGTGTGCATGGCCCGCGCTGACAGCCTTCTCATCATCCACGAGGCGCGAGCAGTGGCGGACACCCTCCTGGGGGACGTCCTCCGGCTGCCTGTGGCCAAGGCCCTCGACGTTGGCACTGCGGCAGGCATGGACCGCGCCGTGGCCCTGCTTGCCGCGCGCCTTCGCCGCGCCGTCGGGCGCGCGGACGTAGACGCCATGCGAGAGGCGGTGGCCGTCCTCGACGTGGACTGGAGGAAGACGACGGCGGCCCAGCGCAGGCGCCTCGTCGCCCAGTCCCTGGAGGCCGCAGGCCGGCGGACGGCCGTCATACCTTCCCGCATCCAGGCGCCCCTCGGCGACGCAGCCGAGGAGGTGGTGGCCTCCACCCGCAGCCATGCCCGACGCGAGCAGGGCCTGGCCATTGCCGCCCGCTTCAACGCCATAGACAGGCGCATCGCCCAGCACATCGTCCGCACCCAGGGCAACTTCGTCCGGGACGAGTACGGGCGCCGGCTGGACGCATTCGGCCATGAGGCCCGGCATCTCGTGGCTGAGGGGCTGGAGGCCGGCCTCGGCAGGAGCGACATCGCCGAGTCCCTGGAGCGGGCCGCACGCGGCGCCCTCATCGAGCGGGCCCCCTTCTACTGGGAGGTGGTGGCAAGCCACTTCGTCGGCCAGGGACGCTCCTTCGCCCAGGTGAGCAGCTACGCGGAGGCCGGCGTGCGCAGCTACCGCATCGAGGCCGTCCTCGACGAGGCCACCACCCGGGCGTGCCGCTTCCTCAATGGGAAGACATTCTCAGTGGCGGATGCCCTCAAGCGCTTCGAGCGACTGGAGTCCCTTGAGCGCCCGGAGGAGGTGAAGCAGGAGCTGCCCTGGGTGCGGGAGCGCCTGGACGCAGCCACCGGGCACGCCATCCTCTACGTCAACCGAAGGGGCCAGGAGACGCGCCTGGCCGAGGTGCTCCGCTCCGCTGCCGGCACCCGCGACGACGCGGGCGAGTTCCGCGCGCTCGCCTCGGACAAGCAGTTGGCAGAGGTAGGCGTGGGCTTCCCGCCGTACCACGGCCTCTGTCGCACGACGACGCTCGCCGTCACGTGAGAGCGACCCTCCTCGGCCTTGTCGGTGAGGCCTCGACGGCGGAGGAGTACGCGACGCAGGAGGCTCGACAACAGGCGATTGCGACTCGCTCTCACTGCTCCCCGGAATTGGGCCGCCTCCAGACTCGCCAACTCCTACCTATGCTCCATCCAGAAACAGCCGCCCCCGTCCGGAGGCGCGGACAGGTACTTCGGGGCACAACCGCCGAACCTTGAGAGGTCGGCCACCTCCTGGAGCATCGGCATACCCCCTGCACAAGGCGAGCGGACTCGCGCGAATCCCATTCCCCACCACGCCCATGCCCCGCCC
>NZ_JABUMQ010000322.1:0-12998 GCF_013336645.1 Myxococcus sp. CA039A
CAGGGAGTGGGTGGGGCTCGCGTCGGCGCTGCTCATCGGCTTCTTCCATGAACGGGCCGCGCCACTGAGCGCGGGGCTCCGGGCCTTTGGCACCTACCGACTCTGTGACGTGGGCCTGCTGGCGGGGCTGGTGTGGCTGCATCACCTCGCCGGCACGACCGAGTGGACTCACCTCGCTGTGATTCCGTCGACGACGCTGAGCCTGTGTCTGGTGCTGGCGGCCATGGGGAAGTCGGCGCAGTTCCCCTTCAGTGGCTGGCTGCCTCGGGCCATGGAGGGCCCTACGCCTTCCAGCGCGCTGTTCTACGGAGCGCTCTCCGTGCACGCGGGCCCATATCTGCTGCTGCGCGCGGCACCGCTGCTGGAGCAGGCACCCCTGGCCAGGGGAGCGCTGGTGCTGGTCGGATTGCTCACGGCCCTTCACGCCACCCTGGTGTGGCGGGTGCAGACAGATGTGAAGAGCGCGTTGGCCTATGGCGTGCTGACGCAGGTGGGCTTGATGTTCGCGGAGGTGGGCCTCGGGCTGTACACGCTCGCCCTGTTCCATCTGGTGGCGCATGCCTGTTTGCGCTGTCTTCAGCTCCTCCGAGCACCTTCCGCCCTGAGGGATGTCCAGGCACGGCGCGCGGCGCTCCGAGACACACGGGCACCCTCCATCGTCACGGCCCACAGGTCGTTACCCACGAGGCTCTACCGCTTCGCACTGGAGCGCTTCGCGCTCGAGGTCCTGACGGAGCGCTGGCTGGTGAAGCCCGTGCTGCGCCTGGGGCACCGGTTGGATGGAGCAGAGCGCCGCTGGATGGACGTGCTCGATGCCGGAGCACCACGCCCGGTTCCCGTCCAACCCGCGTCACGTGCCACCGAGTCCGCATCGAGCAACCCCACCCCGGGGGCCGCATGAGCCCGACGCTTCTCCTGGTCCTCCTGGTGTCACTCCCCCTCGTGGGCGCGTTGTTGCTCACGGTGCCGCGTCAACACACGTCGGCTCGCATCACCGCCACGGGCACCTCGGCCCTCACCCTGGGGCTCGCCATCGCGGCGCTGCTCATCGCGGGAAGCGAGACACCTGCCTCCAGAGTCACGGTGCCCTGGCTCGGCGTGACCTGGCGCCTTGGCGTGGACGATGCGGGCGCGCTCGCGCTGCCACTCACCGCGCTGCTCACCCTCGTCACCATCGTCGCGAGTCCCCGCCACTCCTCCGGCCAGCGGTTCCTCACCGCACTGCTCGTCACCGAGAGCGCCACACTGGGCTTCTTCTGTGCACGCGACCTGCCGCTCCGACTCGGCTTCTTCCTCGCAATGGCCGCCCCTCTGGCGACACAGCTCGCTCGCGAGGGACGAGCCTGGCGCCCGGTCCGCGCGTACCTGCTCGCAGGAGCCCTGCCCCTCATGCTGGCCGTGGCGCTGGTGGGGCTGCTGAGCTGGCACACGGGAGTAGCAACACCGCGAGACTCGCTCGTCAGAGACCTCCCTCACGGCTGGCGCATGGGACTCTGCACGCTGCTCCTCGTGAGCGTCTGCGCGCGACTGGCGGTGGTGCCCTTCCATTCCTGGCTGCCCGTCCTGATGACCCGAGGCCCCCTCTGCGTCGGCGTCCTCTGGATGAACCTCGCCGCGAGCCTCCTTCTGCTGACACAAGTCATCCGACCGCTTCTGCCTGAGGAGTGGGCCACCGTGGCTCCCGCGCTGGGAAGCCTGGGAGCCGGCGCCGCGCTCTACGGCGCGCTACTCGCGCTCGTCCAGACAGACCTGCGCCGCATGCTGGCCTTCCTCCTCGTGAGTCAGTCCGGCCTGCTGCTCGCGGGCGGGACCCTGGGCGGTCCCACCGGGCTCCCCGGGGCCTGGCTCCAATGTCTGTCCATGGGCCTCACCTTCACGGGCCTGGAGCTCGTCGTCCGCGCCATCGAGGCGCGCACGGGCACCACGAACCTGGACCCACGCAGCGGGCTCACGGTCCGAGCGCCACGCATGGCCACGGTCTTCCTGCTGCTCGGCCTCGCCGCCCTGGGCTTCCCGGGCACGCTCGGCTTCGTGAGCGAGGACCTCCTCCTTCGAGGCACGCTCGGAGCAAATCCCCTGCTCGCGCTGCCGCTGCTGCCGGCGCTCGCTCTCAATGCCATCACGCTCCTGCGAGCCTTCCAGCACACCTTCCTGGGCCCGCGCCGAGTCCCCAGCATGCCTGCTTGCACCGAGGACCTCCTGCCCCGCGAGCGCTGGACGATGCTGACGCTGGTCGCCCTCCTCTGCGTGAGCGGCCTGTGGCCCTCCGTGCTCGCGCATCCATCCATCGCGCCGGGCGCTACTCGTCGCTCTCCGCCTCATTCCATTCCTGGGGATTGAGGACCGCTCCAGGAAACAGGTGACCCCGAAGGCGCCCGCCTCCCTGCCGCGTGCCAATGCGCGAGGGGTGTCTGGCATCACTCGCGGACGTGCCTACCGTCAACCAGAGGCCACGTGGAATCGGAGGGGTCATCATGAGACAGGTGAGCAGACGAAGAGTGCTGGGAGGAGTCGCCGCGGCCCTCCTTCTCGGGCTGGGAGGCGGCTGTAGCTCCAGCCACTCCCACAAGAAGGTGGAGACCGCGAAGGTGGAGGACTCCTGGATGGCGCGGGTGCCTCCCGACCAGATGGAGGACGTGCGTCAGGCCCAGCTCGTCGTGAGCACGGCGGAGGAACAACAGGAGCGGGCGAACGTGTCCGTGGAGGACGGCAAGCGAGACCTGCAGGTGGCACAGGGGCGCGAGCAGGCCGCGGAGGCTCGCCAGCAGGCCTCGGTGGATGCGCTGTCGGCGGCCCAGGAGACGGGGCAGGCGGACGCCATCGACCTGGCGCAGAACGACCTGGCGCAGGCCAACACGGAGCTCGCCGCCGCGAAGGCGGAGACGGCCCTGAATGAGAAGACCGTCACCACGCGCGAGTCGGTGGTGCAGGTGCGGGAGCGCGAGCGGGATGTCGCGAACGCGGAGCTGGCGCAGGCCCGCTTCCTCACCCTCCAGCGCACCGGAGACGTCCGAGCACAGGAGGTGGACGGCGATGAGCTCGCGCGGAATCTCGAGGAGGCACGCGCCAAGGCTCGGGACGCCGGGGACCAGGTGGACGCGAACATCACGGAACAGGAGCAGGCCCAGGCCACGTGGGAGCAGCTCGACGCGCAGACCCAGGCATACGGCGGCAGCGGCGAGCCGTAGCGCGGTGAGTCAGGCGCCGCGCGGACAACAGTGGTCGCGGCGTGCGGGGATGCCATAGAACGAGGGGCACACCGTCCAGGAGCGCCCGCCCGCGTGGAGACCCTCGTTCGCATCGCCGAAGCCCTCGGTCGCTTCTCCGCGCGCTTCGTGCCCAGCGCCTTCTCCATCGCCGTCCTGCTGAGCCTGCTCACCATGGGGCTCGCCATGGGCTGGGCGGACGCGCCCGCCCCCAAGGTGCTCGACGCCTGGGGCGGCGGCTTCTGGGAGCTGCTCACCTTCTCCATGCAGATGGCGCTGGTGATGTTCACCGGCTACCTGCTGGCGCTCACCACGCCCGTGCGCGCGCTCCTGGAGAAGGTCTCCGGACTGGCGCGCACGCCGCGCGGCGCCGTGGCGATGATGGCCTTCGTCTCCATGGCGCTGGCGTACATCAACTGGGGCCTGTCCCTGGTCGCCAGCGCCATGCTGGTGCGCTACGTCGCGCGGCGCAGGCCGGACGTGGACTACCGGCTGCTCGTCGCGTGCGCGTACTTCGGCCTGGGCGCGACGTGGCACGCGGGCCTGTCCGCCTCCGCGCCGCTGCTGGTGGCCACGCCGGGCCACTTCCTGGAGAAGAGCATCGGCCTCATCCCCATCGACCGGACCCTCTTCTCCACCTTCAACGTGGTGCTCACCGTGTCCGTCGTCGCCGGCCTCACGCTGCTCGCGTGGGCGCTGCACCCAAAGCCCGAACACGTGGTGCGCGTGGACCCGGCCGTGCTGGAGAAGCTCGGAGACTTCGTCCCGCCCGAGCGCCCCACGGAGAAGAGCCTGGCCATCTGGCTGGACCACGCGAGGCTGCTCAACGTCATCTTCGGCGTGCTGGGCCTGCTGTGGCTTTCCCGCTACCTGTGGCTGAACGGCGGCTGGCGCGCGCTCAACCTCAACGTGGTGAACTTCACCTTCCTGGTGCTCGCGGTGCTGCTGCACGGCACCCCCGCGCGGCTCATCAAGGCGGCGGAGGAGGCCGGGAGCGTGCTGCACGGCATCGTCCTCCAGTTCCCGCTCTACGCGGGCATCTACGGCATCTTCAAGGCCACGGGCCTCACGGACCGCATCGGCGAATTGTTCGTGTCGCTGTCCACGAAGGAGACGTTCCCCGCCGTCGTCTATCTGTACAGCGGCGTGGTGAACTACTTCGTCCCCTCGGGCGGCTCCAAGTGGGCCATCGAGGCGCCCTACCTCCTCGACGCGGCCAGTCGACTGGGCGTCGCGCCGGAGAAGGTGGTCCTCGCGTATGCGTGGGGCGACATGGCCACCGACCTCATCCAGCCCTTCTGGGCGCTGCCGCTGCTGGCCGTCGCGCGGCTCGAGTTCAAGGACATCCTCGGCTTCCTGCTGGTGGCCTTCCTCGTGTACCTGCCGTTGGTGACGCTGGCCTTCTTCCTTCTCGGGTGAGGCTGGGCGAGGGCCGCGCCTTTCGTGCTACACAGGGCCCAGGCCGGCCGGGGAAGGCCGGCTCGAACTCACCGAACGAGGGGACCCCGAAACATGAAGAAGCTTCTGACGCGGAGCATGGTGTGCGCGGTGCTGGGGATGTCGTCGCTGGCCTTGGCGCAGGACGCGGCGCCGGAGGCTCCGGCCAAGGAGCCCGCGAAGGCGCCGAGCGCCGACGCGGTGCGTGACACCTGGAACTACTTCTACAACGGCCAGAAGCAAGGTCCTGTGCTGGTGGAGGCCAAGCTCTGTACGGAGGTGGCCAAGGACGGCCCCAACAAGTACGAGTGCATCGCCGAGGTGGGCGCCGAGGGCATCAAGGCGAACACCACCGTGATGCTGTGGCAGGCCTACCTGGTGCCCCAGGGCGACTCCTACGAGGACGTCATGGTGCAGACCAAGCAGGGCGCGGTGGTGCGCGAGACGAAGGACGTGAAGCTCAAGGGCGACGGCTGGCGCGCGCGGCAGTGGACGGGCGTGCGACTGAACAAGCCCGGCACCTGGACCGTGACGGTGATGCGCGGCGACCAGGTCCTCAAGGAGCTGCAGGTCAAGGTGAACTAGTCTCCGGAAGGCCCGTCACCGGGCTTCCAGAAACACGCGACGCCCGCCGGTGGCCAGGACAGGCCCCGAGCGGGCGTCGGTGTTTTCAGCGTCAGGCGTTCCGGCTCAGGGCGCGGGTGTCAGCGGGCTGAAGAACGGGTCGTTCGGCGCGGACGGGCTCCAGGCATTCACGCGGGTGTTGATGGCGCGGTACGTGAGGGTGTTCTCCCACTCTCCGATGAGGACGAGGAAGGTGGGCGTGCCCAGCACGCGGCCCCGGATGGTGCGCTCGATGGGCGTCGCATCCGCGGTCCTCAGGCCGAGCCAGGTGTAGACCGGCGTCGTCGTGGACACGGGCGGAGAGAACGCCGCGCCCGTGACGGGCTGCGTGGCCGTGGCGAAGGTCGCCCCCGTGAAGAGCGGCGTGAAGACCTCCCGGCTTGAGCCGTCGGCCTGGAACGAATAGGAGCCGAAGGTGAGCGGCGCAGGCGAGCTGGCCGAGCAGTGGATGAAGCGCAGGAACGGTGACTGCGCGCCCTCCGCCGAGAACTCGTCCCTGACGACGGTGAGCGTGGGCGAGCCCTCCACCCGGCCACACAGCACGCCCAGGTAGCGACGACCCGCCTCCAGGGGACCTGTGGCCGCGCCCTCCAGCACCCCTTGCCCGGGCTGGCCATTCACCGTGAAGCGCAGCGAGAAGCCCGTGGTCGACACCGGGAGGTCCGCCACCTTTGGCGCGGCGCCGTAGGCCACGGCGGTCGCGATGTTCGACGAACCGCGGATGGCCTGGAGCTGCGGCGTCGTCCCTCCGACGGTGGCTGGCAGCAGGCCGTTGAACAAGTACACGAGCGGGCCACGCTGGAAGCGCGCGACCGTGTTCTCCTTCGCGGTCACGAACAACAACGCGGGAGCCCCTTCGTCGGAGAGGGTGCGTCGGTCCTCGCCGGTGTTGATGGCGTAGTACGCCTTGCCCTCCGTCAGCGTCCCGTCCGCCAGGGAGTAGAGCAGCCAGCCGCTCTGGGCGGGCGCGAAGATGGGCGAGGTTCCAATGACAGCCACGCGCTTCGTGTCGACGGGGACCAGAACGCCTTGCTCGACGACATCCGCCGAGTACGCGTCCACGCTGTTGTTCTCGTAGGGTTCGCCCGCCTCGTTCGCGAGGCGGCGCCTGGCCGAGGCCGAGAGGACCCGGTCCGCGGACATGAAGCGCACGTGCACATTCCCCGGCTGCGCGGAGAGGGTCAACGCATGGTCCCTGAGCACCACGAGCCTGGGCTTGTCCGGGCGCTCCTGCCCGACCTGGAGCAGCGAGCCGGCACCGACGACCGTCACCCACTCGTCATCCGCCAGGGTGACTTCCGCCAGGGCCGCGAGGTCCGGGGCCTCCGACGTGCCTTCCGCGTCCCGAGCCACCACGCGCACGCTCTGGGTGGGCCCCGTCAGGATGACCTCCTGGAACTCCGACACGGCCGCCGCGCCTGCCTTCACCACCGGGAAGGTCTCCGCGTCGCCCACGCGCAGGGTGACGTGGAAGGGCTCCCACGGCTGATCCGCCACGTCGGTGGGGTTGTTCTTCAATCCGACGAAGGCATTGATGAAGCGCACGTGCGCTCGGAAATCGGGAGGGCCCGCGTCGGGAGGGCCCGCGTCCTCACCGCCATCCGTTGGAGTGGGCCCCCCGTCCTCTCCACCATCCGTCTGCGTGGGACCTCCGTCCTCTCCGCCATCCATTGGAGGATGTCCTCCGTCGCAACCACCCTGCCCTCCGTCACAGCCCGCATCCACCGGAGGCGCGCCACTGTCCCGCCCGGCGTCGTATCCCGAGTCGACACTCCCGGAGTCCGGCGGCCCCTCGTCATCGTCTCCACAACCGGTGACGCCCACCCCGAGGGCGAGTCCCACCATCAACAGCCACGAACCCAGGACGTTTCTCTTCACGTTGACGCTCCGGAGGAATCGACTCGCTGAAGGACTCACAGGGACGGCGCGGCTCATGGCGCCACCTGTCGCTCACACTCGGTCCGCAGGGGGTAGATGGCGCCCGGCCCCTTGGACAGCTCATCGCGCAGGTAGAAGTACGCCATCACCCCCACGTTGAACTGCGCGCGCTGAAGCCACTCACCCAGCGCGGGCTCCTGACCCGCCCGGACCGCGTCCGTCAGCGGGTTGTCGAGCGAGCAGACCTCTTCCCACATGCGCACGCCGCCAATGGCGTTGCGGTTGCCGCTCGGAGGCTCGGCGGAGGCCGTGCCGAAGTTGCCCGTGCGGATGAGGTCACAGGCACCGCGCCCGGCGCCCAGCATGTTCGCGCCCCACTTGCTCCAGTCCGACGTGCGCGGGGAGAAGTCGATGTCCACCTCTCCGTATTTGATCCACGCGCTCATGAACTCCGGAGTGAACTGGACCGCCGTCCCACCGGAGGCCATGTACGCCAGGTAGCGCGCGCCCCCGTGCGGGTTGATGCTGTCGAACCGCGTCAGGTGGGAGACGCCATCCCTGGAGCCGAACAGGCCAGCGACGAGGTTGGCCACCCGACCGCCATTGAGCGCCACCAACACCTTCGCCGCGCCTGTCTGTCCATCTCCCACGCGGCCGTGGCAGTTGGAGCAGATGCCCTGGAAGGCCGTCGCGCCCGGCGTCGTGTAGTAGAGCTCGCCCCAGGGCGCCCGGGGATTGCCCAGCGCATTCACCATCCACTTGTCGCGCGAGTCATTCCAGGGGTCATGCCCCGCCGGAGGACTGTCGCGCTGCGGGAAGCGGCAGGTGCGCTTGGGCAACCACCAGTTGGTGGGGAAGAGCTTCCTGGCGAGCTGCTCGTGCCGCTCGGTGATGGCGTATCGGGTGAGGTACTCGAACTCTCCCTGGCCGATGGCGTCCTTCCAGGCGGGATTGCGCGGCTCGTAAGGAACCTTGTCGGTGAAGTCCTCGGCAATCCACTGCACGTCCGAGGGGTCCGTACACGCGCCAGCCACGACGGTGTCCGCCTGACGCAGGCGCGCCTGGCGGGCCTCGGCCTGCTGGGCGGGCGGCAGGAGCTTGTCGGCGGGCCAGTCCAGCGCCGCGATGTAGCGCGCCACCAGCAGCGAGGCCCGGCAGTCCTTGCCCGGCACGTTGGTGGGCATGTGGATGACGCGAGCATCCGTGTCCCGCGCCACGCGCTGGTAGAGCGTGCTGGAGGGCGTGCGCAAAAGCAGGTCCTGCGAGTAGTCCTTCACCTCGCAGTCCACATAGACACGCTGGCCGTTGCTCTCCTTCACGCCGCACGGCTTCCAGCCGAAGAGGACGCCGCCCGCGGAGAAATCCAGCGAGGCGATGGCGGGGTTGCTCCGCACCGCGAAGCCGTTGGGGTTGTGGCACTGGCCGCAGTTGCCGACGAAGTAGCCCTGCAGCTCCAGCGTGGCCTTGTGGGCCTCCGGTGAAGGGGCCTCCGCCTGCGCCGCCTCGGCGAAGCGCTCCAGCCGGGGCAGGGACGTCTCCAGCGCCTCCAACTGGCGGTAGGCGGGCACGCCGGTGATGACGCCGTAGCGCACCAGCCGGTCCATCTGGTTCAGCTCGTCCTCGTCAATCAGTGCCTTCGCATCCACCCCGGCCTCGCCAGGGGCCCGGCGGTTGAGCTGCAGGGGGGTGAAGCCCAGGATGAAGTTCTGGGCCTCGGAACCGGTGTGGCACTGGATGCACCGGTGGGCGCCCGGAATCGCGTAGTTGCGCGTGGCGCCGCCAATCTCATACGCCTTGTAGACGAGCACGCGGTCGGAGAAGGGCTCGTTGTTCCGGTAGCGCAGGTCATGCAGCTCCGCCACAGTCTCGTCCTCGTTCCAGAGGTACGTACCGAAGAGCGATTGGTTCCAGGGCTCGCGGACGATGATGAGCCGCGTCTCCATCTTCCGGTAGCGCCGCTGACCCTGGAGGTCCGTCACCGACTTGAAGAACGTCTTGTAGAAGCGCGTGTTGGGCGGGATGTGGAACTTCTGCGTCTGCTCGTCGTACCGGATGGACTGTCCTTGTGGCACATGGACCAGTCGCAGCTTCTTGGCGTTGTCGGAGAAGAGCGGATAGGTGGGCGCGAAGGCCACGGTGCCGTGGTCGGCCAGCGTGTCCGCGTCGAACGTCACGATGTCGCTGTCGGTCTCCGACAGGAAGCGGGGCAGCTTCGTGAGCCCGGCGAAGAAGGTGTCCTTCTGCGGGTCGCTTCCCAGCGGATGGTCCTTGGCGACCTGGGGGATGCAGTTGCCAATGTCCGTCAGCGAGTCGCCCACCTCCCGCGCCACGGTGACGCCGCCCTCCGAGCTGGCCTCGCACACGACGGGGAACGTGCCTGTCGGCGAGCCCCGGGCAAGCCAGGCATTGAGCGCGCAGGACAGCTCCACCGCCTCCTTGAGCTGCTGGGGCGAGGCCCTGGGCGGCATCTCTCCTTGAGAGGCTTTCAGGGCCATCCGCGCGCCGTCGCGTTTGAGGCCCTCCAGGTCCGCCGTGTACTGGAAACCTCCCTGGATGTTCGGAGGCAGATGACAGGAGGCACACTGCGTTCCCACGCGCGCCAGCAGGTTGTCGAAGTTCTCCGTCACCGGCGCCCGGGTGGCGGCCCGCCGCAGGGGAATCTTCTCGCTGGAGCGCGCCGGGGTGCAGCCGCGCTGGAAGGGAGGCACCACCACGGGCACCTCCACCACGCCCGCCGGCTCCGACGTACATGCCAGCAAGGCGGGGAAGAACGACAGACACACCACCAGCACGCGGCCTGGGGCAGGCCCCATCCGAGTCATCCCCATGTTGATGTCCCTCCCGCATCCCCTTGGATGCACCGTGGTCGCCCCCAGGCCCTCCGAGTCATGTCAGACACGGAGGACCTGCCAGGATGGGTGCACCCTAGCCGTGGGTTCCGACAGGGAATGACAAGTCCTTGCAACAAAATCAGACACCACCCCGCACACCCGGAAGCATGTCTGTCTCGGAATCGTCACGCCCCGGAACGTCAGGGAACGGCGATGGCGCGCAGCTTCCCGAGCTTGTGGCCACCGCGCTCGGTGAACCAGACATGCGCGTCCAGGCACCAGTTGCCCGGAGGCGCGATGACGATGCCAGACGGGCGGCTGCCGGGCGTGGGCAGGGCGAACTCGGTGATGGCGCCCGCGTAGGTGATGCGGCCAATGCGGTTGCCCGCGAGCTGGGTGAACCAGAGCTGGCCATCCGGCCCCAGGGCGATGGCGTTCGGCTGGCTTCCGGCGGTGGGGAGCGGGAACTCCGTCACCACGCCGTCCGGGGTGATGCGGCCAATCTGGTTGGCGGCCTGCTGCGTGAACCAGAGATTGCCATCCAGGCCCGCGACGATGGAGGACGGCGAGGAGCGCTCGGTGAGCAGGGCGAACTCGGTGATGACACCCTCGAAGGAGATGGAGCCGACCTTGTTGGCCGCCTGCTCGACGAACCACAGATTTCCGTCGAAGCCCTGGGTGATGGCGCGCGGCTGGGCGGCGGGGGTGGGCAGCGCGAACCCGGTGATTTCACCCGAGGGGGTGATGCGGCCAATGCGGTTGCCAATGACCTCCGTGAACCAGACGTTGCCGTCCAGACCCGCGGCGATGCCAGCCGGGCTGGCGCCCCGGTTGGGCAGAGGGAACTCCGTCACCACGCCGGCCGGGGTGATGCGGCCAATCTGGTTGGCGGCCAGCTCCGTGAACCAGAGGTTGCCATCGAAGCCAGCGGCAATCTGCTGCACGCCCGCGCCAGTGGTGGGCAGGGAGAACTCGGAGATGGCGCCAGCGCGGGTGGCTCGGCCAATCTTTCCGGAGCCAGCCTGCGTGTACCAGAGCGCCAGGTCGGGCCCCAGGGTGATGCTCAGCGGGCCCGCGCCGGTGGACAGGGAAATCTCCTCGACGTCGCCCACGGCGCCACGCGAATCACGACACACCCAGGGCGCCGCGTGGAGGTCCGAGGCCAGCGCGGGAGCGCCGAGCCAGGAGGTGGAGAGCAACAACAGGGAGGAGCGGAACAGGACGCGAAGCTGAGAGCGCATGGTGGATGGGGCTTTCGTCTGACACAGGTGGGCGCGGAGGGTCTTCCCTCCACGAGAGACGGGCCGGAGAGGCAGACAGGTGCCCTCCGGCCCGAAGCATTCAGTGACAAAGACTGTCGAGGCGTGACGTCACATCAGATGCCGGAGCAGAGTCCCGCGCCACGGCCCAGGTTGCCGCCGCAGGCCAGCGGCGTCAGGAGCTCTTCAGGCGCGCACGCGATGAAGCCCTGCTGCGTCAGGATCTCCTCGAACTCGGTCGAGTTGGTGTCGTAGATCCACTCGTAGAGGACGCCCTCCTCGAACGACTTGGCGCGGTTGACGTTCTCGTTCAGGAAGATGCGGCGAGAGAGAGGATAGACATCCGTCGCGCCAGACTGCAGCAGCTTGCGCACGTTGGCTTCGCTGGGAGCAATATACTTGCTGGTCGTCGGGGTGATGGGGGCCACGGCCTTCAGGTGGAGCTTGTCGTTGCCGGTCTGCGTGGCCGAGTCACCGGCGTAGGCGATGGCGTTGTTGTTGCTCACCGTCAGCTTGCCGATGCAGGTGGTGGCGCTGTCCGAGGACGTGCAGGGGCTGGGGTTGGAGACAGAGCCGTCGACGATGACGGTGATGCCAGGACAGAAGGTGCCGCCCTTGAGCAGCGACTTGAACGTGTCGGTGGTGCCGGAGAGGTCATCGCGGCGGTACTTGACGATGGTGGCGGACGGCTGACCGAACGCGTTCCAGTTGGTGGGGCACGCACCGGTGATGGCGACGCCAGCGCTGTCGGTGGCGAAGAAGATGCGGCGCAGCTCCTCCGTGGTGAGGCCCTTCTCCACGCCGGAACTGGGGTCGAAGTCGGGGAACAGCGCGAACCGTGCCGACGACACGAACGCGCTCACCGCGTCCAGGGCGATGGTGTTGCTGCGCTCCCCAGGGCAGCAGGCGCCCGTCGCCGTGCCGCTCACACAGGCCGCACCCGACGCCGTCTTCGGCGCCGCGAAGTCACGCGACATGGGGGCCAGCGTCTGCGCCCCCGAGCCGCAGAAGCCGCTGGAGCCCACGCCATTGCGCAGGCAGGCCTCGCCCACGCCAGAACCCTTGCCCTCGATGTTCAGCCCGGCACCCGACTGGATGTTGGCCGCGATGAGGGCCTCCTTCAGCGTGTCCGAACCATGGAAGTTCGGAATGGCCAGCGACGCCTTCTGCTCCACCGCTTGGGCAGTCTGAGCCCCCGCGCCGGACTGACCTCCACAACCCACGACCGACATGGCAACCACCGTGGCGGACATCACCCACTTCATGCTGTTCATGGACGGCTCCTTGGCTGCTGTGCTGGATTCAACGCAACGCAAGGTGCCTGAATGGACAGACAATCACTGACTCAACTCTGTCAAATCTTGGCCAGCGTCACGTCACGCCAGCGCCGACACGTAAAACCCAATCCGTTGCATGTTCGTGTTTTTCATCGAATCGTGATGTTCGCATCCGCCCCGTCACCCGCCTTGTCCATGCGCCGGGATGAAACCGAGTCCCTCACGACGCCTGTCATCCCCAGGACAGATGAGGGCCACGCGCCACGCCCACCTGCCTGCTCGAAGCGCTACAGGCCTGTCTGCCTTCCGGCCGGGCGCGTCGTTTTTCCTCCAGCGTTGGCTGGTGGACAGGGATTTTTTCAGGAGAACGAACACCTTTCTCGTCCCCCAGGCCGGGGTCCCTCTCGCGCCCAGAGGGAAGTGCCTTTCGGAAGGACTGCTGGCAATCACCTTGCAGAAGCGTCCCCGCGGTTGAAGGGCAGGGGG